>NZ_JBGONH010000028.1:0-66537 GCF_041439075.1 Vibrio sp. FF145 | reverse complement strand
CCTGCGACCCCATCATTATGAGTGATGTGCTCTAACCAACTGAGCTAAGTAGCCATTTCCAAATTGTTGCTCATTTCGAGACGTTGCCGCTTCGTTGTGAACGGGGCGCATTATGCGGAGTTGAGTGAAACCCGTCAACTTTTTTTTTGAATAAATCACGAATAAACATCTGTTCGGTTTCTTTTTAGTCAAAGAGGCGTATTTGTCAGCAAGAAATAGGTTCAAATGCCGATATATATAGGAAGTTAAGTTTTGGATAAGAAGCTCTTTAGAAAGAGCGAAAACGAAAAAGGCCAGTGAATTCACTGGCCTTTTATTAGATGTTTATCGGTAATTAAACGTTGAAACGGAAGTGAACAACATCACCATCTTTAACGATGTATTCTTTGCCTTCAAGACGCCATTTACCTGCATCTTTTGCTCCGCTTTCACCGCCAAATTCGATGAAATGTTCGTAACCAACTACTTCTGCACGGATGAATCCTTTTTCGAAGTCGGTGTGGATCTTGCCTGCAGCTTGTGGCGCAGTCGCACCTACAGGGATCGTCCAAGCGCGAACTTCTTTAACACCTGCAGTGAAGTAAGTCTGAAGAGTAAGTAGTTCGTAACCAGAGCGGATCACTCGGTTAAGGCCTGGTTCTTCGATACCCATGTCTGCAAGGAACTCTTCACGATCTTCATCGTCAAGTTCAGAAAGCTCAGATTCGATTGCAGCACAAACAGCAACAACAACGTTGTTCTCTTTTTCTGCGTACTCACGAACTGCGTCTAGGTAAGGGTTGTTTTCAAAACCATCTTCAGCAACGTTTGCGATGTACATTGTTGGCTTAAGCGTTAGGAAGTTAAGGTAGTCGATCGCCGCTACTTCTTCTTTAGCAAGTTCAACAGTACGAGCCATACCACCTTCAGTCAGGATAGGTAGTAGCTTTTCAAGAACCGTAGTTTCGAATTTAGCGTCTTTATCGCCGCCTTTTGCTTTTTTAGCATTGCGGAATATTGCACGTTCACAGCTATCTAGATCGGCAAGAGCAAGCTCAAGGTTGATCACTTCGATATCTTCGATAGGTGATACTTTGCCTGAAACGTGAACGATGTTTTCGTTTTCAAAGCAGCGTACAACGTGACCGATAGCATCAGTTTCGCGGATGTTAGCTAGGAACTTGTTACCTAGACCTTCGCCTTTAGATGCGCCAGCAACTAGGCCTGCGATATCTACGAATTCCATTGTCGTTGGAAGGATCTTCTGTGGATTAACAATTTTTGCTAATGCATCTAAGCGTAGATCTGGAACCGGAACGATACCTGTGTTTGGTTCGATCGTACAAAATGGAAAGTTTGCTGCTTCGATGCCTGCTTTAGTCAGTGCGTTAAACAGAGTTGACTTACCAACGTTTGGTAGACCAACGATGCCACATTTAAAACCCATGATATAAACCTTATTCTGCTTTGAACGTATGTAAGCGATTTTGTGCTTTTGGTAGGCCATCTTTCAATAAGATGTCTAGGCTACGAACCGATTCGTCAACGACAGCCTCGATACACTCTTGCTCTTTCGCAGGAGCTTTGCCTAATACATAACCTGCAACTTTATCTTTGTGTCCTGGATGGCCAATGCCTAATCTAAGACGATAGAATTCTTTATTGTTACCCTGTTTGCTGATGATGTCTTTCAGACCATTATGTCCACCATGACCACCACCTTTTTTAAACTTTCCAATACCTGGAGGAAGATCTAACTCATCGTGAGCGACCATGATCTCTTCTGGTTTAATTTGGTAGAACTTTGCTAAGGCAGCAACAGCTTTGCCTGACAAGTTCATAAAAGTCGTTGGGATCAGCAAACGAAGATCTTCACCATGAACCATGATACGACCCGTTAGGCCAAAGAACTTTGGTTCGTTCTTCAGTGTCACGTTGTGTACACGTGCTAATTCTTCAACTACCCAAGCACCCGCATTGTGGCGAGTTTTGGCGTATTCTGGACCTGGATTAGCCAGTCCAACGAGAAGTTTTATTTGTTGGCTCAAGGTATGGATCTCTCTTGGGATTTCAAAAAGCGCCGTATGATATCACAGTTTATGAAAAAGGTGCGAGCTAGCTGATAGCAACTCAATGATTCAAACTGTGGTCAAATTCACTTTGTGGTCGTTATACCAATCGTAGTAAATAACTGGTCACCCTAGCTAGTTAAAATGCTCGATAACTGCGTTATAATTTTTGATTGTAGAATAACTACTTATAAAAAAATCACGCCTTGTTCTCAAGCTTTTTTCCTGCGCTATTTCTGAACACTTACTTACTGTGATTGGTATTAGATATAAAAAAAGCACTTCATCGAATGAAGTGCTTAATATCTTTTTCAGATTGTTCTGCTAAAGCAAAGCTATAGAGCTTTGATTAGTTGAACATCGCAGAGATAGACTCTTCGTTGCTGATACGACGAATCGCTTCAGCAAGCATGCGAGAAAGGCTTAGTTCAGTTACTTTACCTGTCGCGGCCATTTCCGGAGAAAGCTTGATTGAATCGGTAACAATAACTTGGTCTAGAACTGAATTGCGGATGTTTTCTGCAGCAGTACCAGAGAATACAGCGTGAGTTGCGTAAGCGAATACACGCTTAGCACCGCGCTCTTTAAGCGCTTCAGCTGCTTTACATAGTGTGCCACCAGTATCGATCATGTCATCAACGATAACACAGTCACGACCTTCAACATCACCGATTAGGTTCATTACTTCAGAAACGTTAGCACGTGGACGACGCTTATCAACGATAGCGATGTCAACATCACCTAGCGCTTTAGCTGTAGCACGAGCACGTACAACACCACCAAGGTCTGGAGAAACCACAACTGGGTTTTCTAGGCCACGGTTAGCCATGTCTTCTAGAAGAACTGGAGTGCCGAAAATGTTATCAACAGGTACATCGAAGAAGCCTTGGATTTGCTCTGCGTGTAGGTCGATAGTCAAAACGCGGTCAACACCAACGTTAGAAAGGAAATCTGCAACAACTTTTGCAGTAATAGGCACACGAGCAGAACGTACACGACGATCTTGACGGGCATAACCGAAGTAAGGGATTACAGCAGTAATACGGCCAGCAGAAGCACGGCGCATTGCGTCAATCATTACCACCAATTCCATAAGGTTGTCATTGGTTGGTGCACAAGTTGATTGAATCAGGAATACATCGCTACCACGAACGTTTTCATTGATTTGTACAGCGACTTCGCCATCAGAAAAACGGTCTACAGTAGCATCTCCAAGAGAGATGTATAGACGATCAGCAATACGTTGGGCTAGTTCAGGTGTTGCGTTACCAGCAAATAGCTTCATATCAGGCACGGTGGAAACCTCGGGTTGCGTCCAGTTTTAAATAGATTGTGGGTGGGCTGATTGGTATTCAGCCAAAGTTTCTTTTAAAGGCGAAATGTTTCGTCCTCTCGCGACAAACGCGGAAACTGTGTCAGGCAGTTGCTCTAGCACTGATTCGGCTTCTTTTTTGCTGCTAAATTCAGCAAAAACGCATGAACCCGTACCAGTCAATCTCGACGGCGCGTATTGTAGCAGCCATGAAAGTTGCTTATCAACCTCTGGGTACAGCATTCGCACAATTTTTTCGCAATCGTTTACGTATTCTTGCTCTAGAAGCGTTGATAGTGCTCGCTTCGGCGTATTTCGAGTTAATTCTGAATGTGTGAATATGTCTACAGTTGCTATGCTCACTTGAGGTTTAGCAACGAGATACCATTTCTCATCCGGATTAGCGGGTTGTAATTGTTCACCAACACCTTCAGCAAAGGCGGCGTGGCCTCGAACGAAGACCGGAACGTCTGCACCAAGCTTTAAGCCAATCTCTGCTAGCTGATCATCAGACAGGTTGAGTTGCCATAAATGGTTGAGAGCGACCAACACGGTTGCGGCATTTGAAGAACCTCCACCAATGCCACCTCCCATAGGAAGCACTTTCTTTAACTCAATATCCGCACCGAAAGTTGTCGATGTATATTGTTGAAGGGCAGTTGCGGCTTTCCAAATCAGGTTATCTTCTGTCTCAACGCCTGGAATTTCAGGTGTGATGGTTATCGAGCTTGTTTCTCGGTTTGCGGTAACCGTAAGTTCATCGCCAAAGTCGACAAACTGAAATAGGGTCTGAAGTTCGTGATAGCCATTGTCGCGTTGGCCAGTGATATAGAGAAATAAATTCAGCTTAGCTGGCGAAGGCCAGTGCGTTGGCGTTGTTATCATTTTTTCAGTGTCCACTTCGAAACTACAATGTTGATTTTGTTCTCGTCTTGCTTGAATGACAATCGAGTAGGGAGTGGGATTGTCTCTACGTTCGTGCTGTCTTCACTAGAGTTCTTGCTGTCTTCACCAGATAATAGTGTACTCGGCATCTCTGTATTGCGATAGTTAGCAAAATTCAGAGTCCACAATTGGCTGCTTACTTGTTTAGACAGAGATTCAAGCGTGTTAGTGCTGTTGAGTTGGTAGCTATCTGCTTGGTCGGGAATGCCAAGAAACCATTGTGGTAGGTGATCAATGGGGATCTGCAATCCAGTAAGTTGCTCTACCAATACAGATGCACTTGCATGGGTGAATACTTGATCATCGTAAGTCACGACTTTTGCACCCAAACTGTCAATTGTAAGGTTCAAGGCGGTTTGACCAAGGAAAGTGGTCAGTCTTAATTGGCTTTGATTTGGGGAGTGCTTCCATATGAAGTTTAGGCTTTGGCGTTGCTCTGGAGAAATGTAAGCGAGCTTGCCTGAAGCTTGATAGTTTTCTATCTGTAAAAGCCTGTTTTGGTGACTTTGCCACTCAACGCTGGTCGGTTGTTCTGGGATAGACGAGCAACCCACCATAATGATGGTCAAAAAAATAAGAGACGTGATTTTTCGAAGCTTGCTCATATTTGCTCACAACTTGTTCAAATTTATCTAAAAAACGTCTCAACTATAGCATTGAATTCACGAACTCAGGAAAACAAATCCCGCTTGCTCTTTAAATAGAGCCATGCATCAAGTAAAATTCGCCCCTTGTTTCCATTCCCTGATCGAGAACTTCTGATACATGTCTTTGCTTGCCGTAGGTATCAATCACAATACAGCGTCGGTTGAATTGCGAGAAAAAGTCGCTTTTGGTCCAGATAAATTATCTGAGGCACTTAAGCAACTTAACGCAAATGCACACGTAAATGGAAGTGTCATACTTTCTACCTGTAATCGAACTGAAGTGTATTGTGACGTCAAAGGCGTGGCAAAAAACAAGTTGATCGATTGGCTGTCTGTATTTCATCAAGTTAGCCCTGAAGAATTAAAACCGAGTATCTACATCCATGAAGAACAAGCCGCGATTAAGCACTTAATGCGCGTTGCCTGTGGTTTGGACTCTCTGGTGTTGGGTGAACCACAGATTTTAGGTCAGGTGAAGCAAGCTTATACAGACTCTCGAGATAACAAATCTGTTGATGCTTCAATGGAAAAACTGTTTCAGAAATCATTTTCTGTCGCTAAGCGTGTTCGAACTGAAACCGAGATTGGCGGAAGCGCGGTTTCAGTTGCTTACGCAGCTTGCACATTAGCCAAACACATTTTTGAGTCGATTGCTGAATCAACGGTGTTATTGGTAGGTGCGGGTGAGACGATTGAATTGGTGGCAAAACACCTTTCAGCGAATGGTTGCACCAAGATGATTGTGGCCAACCGAACTCGTGAGCGTGCTTTAGGGCTAGCTGAAGAGTTTGGTGCTGAAGTGATTAGCCTCAATGAAATCCCCGATCACCTGCATCGAGCGGATATCGTGATCAGCTCAACCGCTAGTCCACTGCCTATTATTGGGAAGGGCATGGTTGAGACCGCACTTAAGACAAGAAAACATCAACCGATGTTGTTGGTTGATATTGCAGTTCCCCGAGACGTTGAGTCTCAGGTAGGTGATCTGAATGATGCTTACCTATATTCCGTTGATGATCTGCAGTCGATTGTTGATGGCAACATTGAACAACGTAAAGTGGAAGCTATCCAAGCGGAAGCTATCGTTAGTGAAGAAAGTGCAGCATTCATGAGTTGGATGCGCTCACTGCAAGCGGTAGACAGTATTCGTGACTATCGCAAATCGGCCAATGAAATCCGAGAAGAATTATTAAGTAAGAGTTTACAATCACTTGCCGCTGGCGGTGACCCTGAAAAAGTCTTACTTGAGCTAAGTAACAAGCTCACAAACAAATTGATCCATGCTCCAACGCGTGCACTCCAAAGTGCAGCAGAGCAAGGAGAACCTGCAAAATTAACGGTCATTAGACAGAGTTTGGGCTTAGAAAACCCTCAATAATATTCGACCTCCAACAGAATAAGACATTATGAAAGCCTCGATTCTAATAAAGCTTGAAACACTTGTTGAACGCTATGAAGAAGTTCAACATCTACTTGGTGATCCCGATGTACTTGGGAATCAAGATAAATTCCGTGCCTTGTCAAAAGAGTATTCTCAATTAGAAGAGGTGACGGGGTGCTTTAAATCATACCAGCAAGCTCAAGAAGATTTAGAAGCTGCTGAAGAGATGGCAAATGAAGACGACGCAGAAATGCGTGAAATGGCTCAAGAAGAAATCAAAGATGCGAAAGCGAACATTGAACGTCTGACTGATGAGCTGCAAATTCTTCTGATTCCAAAAGATCCAAACGATGAGCGTAACTGTTTCTTAGAGATTCGTGCCGGCGCAGGTGGTGATGAAGCGGGTATCTTTGCGGGTAACCTTTTCCGTATGTACTCTAAGTTTGCCGAGAAAAAAGGCTGGCGCGTCGAAGTGATGAGCAGCAATGTTTCAGAGCAGGGCGGCTTTAAAGAGATGATCGCTAAAATCAGTGGCGATGCTGTTTATGGCACAATGAAGTTCGAGTCTGGTGGTCACCGTGTACAACGTGTACCTGAGACTGAATCACAAGGTCGTGTTCATACGTCTGCATGTACCGTTGCGGTTATGCCTGAGATTCCAGAAGCAGATCTGCCAGAGATCAAAGCTGGCGACCTTAAGATTGATACTTTCCGTGCATCTGGCGCGGGTGGTCAGCACGTTAACACCACGGATTCAGCAATCCGTATTACTCACTTACCAACAGGTACAGTAGTAGAGTGTCAAGACGAGCGTTCTCAGCATAAAAACAAAGCGAAAGCGATGGCTGTTCTTGCGGCTCGTATCGTTCAAGCTGAAGAAGAGCGTCGTGCTGCTGCGATTTCAGATACACGTCGTAACCTATTAGGTTCTGGTGACCGTAGTGACCGTATTCGTACGTACAACTACCCTCAAGGCCGTGTTTCTGATCACCGCATCAACTTAACTATCTACCGCCTGAACGAAGTTCTAGAGGGTGATATGCAAAGCCTGCTTGATCCTGTTCTACAAGAGCACCAAGCCGATCAACTAGCAGCACTTGCTGAGCACAACTAATTACTATGCAGTCAGCATATACGGTTGAAAGTGCTTTAAAGTCAGCAATCGTACAGCTTCAAGAGGGCGATAACACGTCGCCCTCGATTGATGCTGCGGTACTGCTTTGTCACGCCTTAGATAAACCTAGATCTTACCTACTGACTTGGCCTGAGAAGCATCTCACTTCAGAACAAGAATCCGAATTCCATATCCTTCTAAAACGTCGCTTAACCGGTGAGCCTGTGGCTTATATTGTTGGTGAACGTGAGTTTTGGTCGCTGCCGTTAAAAGTCTCTCCTTCTACTTTAATCCCGCGTCCAGATACGGAACGTTTGGTTGAAGTGGCGTTAGACAAAACGTATGGCAAGCAAGGTGCGATTCTCGATTTAGGAACTGGTACAGGTGCGATTGCTTTGGCATTGGCGTCTGAGATGCCGAACCGACCAGTGACGGGAATTGATCTTCGTCCGGAAGCGCAACAACTTGCGACAGAAAACGCTCAGCGATTAAATATCACTAACGCCACTTTTTTACATGGCAGTTGGTTTGAGCCTTTGAACCTGGCTAACTCTGAAAAAGAAGCGGTCAAGTTCTCGTTGATTGTCTCTAACCCACCTTACATTGAGAAGAATGACCCTCATTTATCTCAAGGTGATGTGCGTTTTGAACCGATCACAGCGTTAGTGGCTGAAGATAAAGGTTTAGCTGATATTCGATACATCTCTGAAAACGCACGAAGCTTTTTAGAAAACGAAGGTTGGTTAGCGTTTGAACACGGTTACGACCAAGGTTTAGCTGTACGTGAGATTATGCAGGCGCTCGGATATCTCGATGTTGTGACAGAGAAAGATTACGGTGGTAATGACCGAGTGACATTGGGTCGTTACTGTTCATAGGCTGCTGTTAATCATCTTGTGAGCAATAGGTGATTAACTTGCTAAATTGATACCTTTAACTCGAAAATACACTTAACTCGATAATGCATTTAACGCAGAAATACAGAGATTTTACGCAGAACTACAGAGCATTAACGGGTATTGTGTGGCTTGTGTTAACGAAAGACATATAAAAATATAAAGGAATACCATGTACGAAGGTTTAAAACATTTTCACCTATTAACGATTGCTATAAGCGCACTGCTTCTTTCGATTCGTTTCGCTCTTATGATGGCTAACTCACCGAAGCTTAAGCATCCTTTCTTACAGCGTTTCCCTCATATCAATGACTCATTGCTGTTGCTTTCGGGTATTGGTTTGATTTTTATCACTGGCTTTATTCCATTTACACCAGCAGCACCCTGGTTAACCGAAAAACTAACCTGTGTTATGGCTTACATCGCATTGGGCTTCTTTGCACTTAAGCTAGGTAAAAACAAGCTACTGAGAGTGTTCTCTTTCTTTGGTGCGCTTGGCTGGTTAGCGATGGCAGGTAAAATTGCAATGACGAAGACACCAACATTTTTCGGTTAATTATCTCCTTATTTCGGTTAACTACCTATGTACGAATTTTTTGATGAAGACTTTGACCAGCTAGAGTTAGCTGAAGGTGCATTGATCTTAAATAAAGCGATTAACCCAGAAACTCAAGACCGTTGGGCAGAACAAGAGTTGGCGAGATTGTTAAAAGACGCCGAGTTTGCTTTGGTTAACGAAACGGATGAACAGCAGAAGTTTGAATCCTTTATTCGACTATTCTTTTATGAGTGGGGTTTTGCTGGGGATAAAGATGCGTATTTTTCTTCGGAAAACGCATTTATCGATAAAGTACTTGAGAGAAAAAAAGGCATTCCAGTGAGTCTTGGTGCGATCTTTCTGTATCTAGGTCGCAAGTTAGGCTTCCCTGTTGAAGGCGTATCTTTCCCAACTCAATTCTTACTTAAAGTGAGTTGGTTCGGGCAAGCTGCTGTATACATTAACCCGTACAACGGCGAGTACGTTGGCGTGCAAACTTTACGAGCATGGCTTATTGGGCATGATGGCCCACTAGCTAAGGTAAAAGCTGAACACTTAGAAGTTGCTGACCACCCAACGATTATTGGTAAGTGGCTAGCGTTACTTAAGAGTGCATTGCTTCGAGAAGAGCGTTATACGCTAGCATTGAAGTGTACCGACCTTGCGTTAACGTTTGTGCCGGATGATCCGTATGAAATCCGCGACCGCGGCTTTATTTATCAGCAGCTAGACTGTCATCAAGTCGCTGCTACGGATTATCAATATTTTATCGACCAATGCCCAGATGACCCTGCATCTGAGCTACTAAAATCTCAAGTGAACGTCATGAACGAAAAGACAGTGGTTGTTCACTAATTAATAATTATTTAGAGAGAATATGATGGAACAGAAAACAGTTCACATTGGCAATATGCCAATTGCTAATGACAAGCCATTTACGCTATTTGCAGGTATGAACGTTCTTGAATCTCGCGATCTAGCTATGCAGATCTGTGAGCACTACGTGAAAGTAACAGAGAAGCTGGGTATCCCTTATGTATTTAAGGCGTCTTTCGACAAAGCAAACCGTAGCTCAGTTCACTCATACCGTGGTCCTGGCATGGAAGAAGGTCTTAAAATTTTCCAAGAGCTGAAAGGTACTTTTGGCGTGAAGATCATTACTGATATTCACACAGAAGCACAAGCTCAGCCTGTTGCTGATGTGGTTGATGTAATCCAACTTCCGGCGTTCCTTGCTCGTCAAACTGATCTTGTTGAAGCAATGGCTAAGACTGGCGCGGTTATCAATGTGAAGAAGCCTCAGTTCATGAGCCCAGATCAAGTGGGTAATATCGTTGATAAGTTTGCTGAGTGTGGCAACGAGAACATCATTCTTTGTGAACGCGGTTCTTGTATGGGTTATGACAACCTAGTAGTTGATATGCTTGGTTTTGGTGTGATGAAGAAATCATCAAACGGTAGCCCAATTATCTTTGACGTGACTCACGCGCTTCAAATGCGTGATCCATCAGGTGCTGCATCTGGCGGTCGTCGTGAGCAAACGGTTGAACTAGCTAAAGCGGGCATTGCGACGGGTATTGCTGGTCTATTTCTTGAGGCACACCCGAACCCGGATCAAGCACGCTGTGATGGCCCATCGGCGCTACCGCTAGATAAGCTAGAACCGTTCTTGAAGCAGATGAAAGCACTTGATGACCTTATCAAAGGCTTCGAGCACATCGAAATCAAATAGTTTTATCTGATGTTAAGTCACTAGTATTAACTAGAGAGTGTTAACTCGTTATTTGATTGTAATAGACAAACGCCCAACTCTTAGAGTTGGGCGTTTTTTAATGGAACATCCGTTTAGTTCACCGAAGCCTCGGCCTATTTGGTCTATGACTAAGCTGTCTGTCTGGCTGTTCACGAACTTGTTTTGCAGTGCGTCAATCTACGATAGGCGATTAAATCCTTGTTAACAGAGCCTCTGATTCCCTAAGAAAGCGCTGTAGGTGTGTGAGGTCTGTCCTGTTTGTAGTTAATTACTGACGTTCATCACACTTTATAAGTAAACGATTGCCTGTGATGCAGGGGAAGTTTGAGTGTAATCTCATAATTTTGTTACACTTAACTGTTGATCTATGCGTGACCAATTCGACATAAATATGAAATCGTCGTGTTACATTTAGAATGTTAATTTAAGATTAGTCATGTTGAAGTCTTATTGTTCGAACTCCAGACAAGGAGTCGCAATGGATTATAGAAAGCAGTGGATTCCCCTAAAAAGTTCAAAGGTATGACAATGAAGCAACGCCTTATTCTAAAGACAGCACTAAGTGCTGCAATCCTAGCTACTTTGGCTGGATGTGCGTCTCAATCAGCTCATGATTGGAACCAAGACGAAACTTATAAGCTAACTATCCTGCATACGAACGACAACCATGGTCGTTTTTGGCAGAACAAATACGGCGAATACGGCATGTCTGCACGTAAAACGCTTGTTGACCAACTTCGTGCAGAAGTTGAAGCAGAAGGCGGTAGCGTGTTGCTTCTATCTGGCGGTGACATCAACACGGGTGTACCAGAGTCAGACCTTCAGGATGCAGAACCTGATTTTAAAGGTATGAATAAAATTGGTTACGATGCAATGGCATTAGGTAACCACGAGTTCGATAACTCACTAGACGTACTGCAAAAACAGATCGACTGGGCAAACTTCCCAATGCTATCTGCAAACATCTACGATAAAGCGACAGGCGAACGTAAATTCCAAGCTTACGAGATGTTTGAAAAGCAAGGTATCAAGATTGCTGTTATCGGTCTAACGACTGAAGATACTGCGAAAATTGGTAACCCAGAATTTATTGCTGGTATCGATTTCCGTGACCCTAAAGAAGAAGCGAAGAAACTGATCGCTGAACTTAAAGAAACAGAAAAACCCGATCTTATCTTCGCTGTGACTCACATGGGTCACTACGAAAATGGTCAGCGTGGTGTTAATGCTCCGGGTGATGTAGCACTAGCTCGTTACCTAAATGAAGGCGATCTAGATATGATCGTTGGTGGTCACTCTCAAGAGCCTGTATGTATGGAAGGCCCTAACGTTGCGAAGCAAAACTTCAAGCCGGGCGATGAGTGTAAACCAGACGTTCAAAACGGTACTTACATCGTTCAAGCTCACGAGTGGGGCAAGTACGTAGGCCGTGCTGATTACGAATTCCGTAACGGCGAACTAGAGATGGTGAGCTACGACTTGGTTCCCGTTAACCTTAAGAAGAAAGTTAAGATTGACGGCAAGAAGCAACGAGTTCTTATTCAAGATGAAATCGCACAAGATCCAGAGCTGCTTGAATTCCTACGTCCTTTCCAAGAACAGGGCCAAGCTCAGTTAGAAGTTCAAATCGCTGAGACAAATGGCAAGCTTGAAGGTGACCGTAACGTAGTTCGCTTCCAACAAACTAATCTGGGTCGTTTGATTGCTACTTCTCACATGGAGCGTGCAAAAGCAGACTTCGCTGTGATGAACTCTGGTGGCGTTCGTGACTCAATTGAAGCCGGCGATGTGACTTATAAAGATGTACTAACAGTACAGCCTTTTGCAAACATCCTGACTTACACTGATATGACAGGTAAAGAAGTTCTAGATTACCTAAACGTAGTGGCGACTAAACCTGTTGATTCAGGTGCTTATGCACAGTTTGCAGGTATTTCTATGACTGTTGCTGACGGTGAAGTATCGAATGTCTTCATCGGTGGCAAGCAGCTTCGTTTAGACGAAACATACCGCTTTACGGTACCAAGCTTTAACGCTGCTGGCGGTGACGGTTACCCTAAACTGTCTGATCACCCAGGCTTTGTGAACACAGGTTTTGTTGACGCTGAAGTACTAAAAGAGTACCTAGAAGCAAACAGCCCTGTTGATGTGAACAAGTACGCGCCTTCAGGTCAAATGGTTTACAAGTAATTGAATCCAGTTAATTGAATCATTAGGTGCTAAATTAGATTGACTCTAGCACCATGATAAATTTAACTAAAGCGACGCCTCGGCGTCGCTTTTTGTTTATCTATCGTTTGGATTTGTTATGACCCCTGCAATCAATCTCGCCAAGAAAAAGAAAATCGCTCACAGTGTGCATCAGTATCATCATGATACAAATAACACGAATTATGGATTAGAGGCTGTCGAAGCGCTTGGTCAAGATCCCAAACGTGTATTCAAAACGCTTTTGTTCAGCTTGAATGGTGTGGCGAAAGATTTGGCGGTTGCCGTTATTCCCGTCGATAAGAAGCTAAATCTAAAGTTTGCAGCAAAAGCGGCGAAAGGTAAAAAAGCAGAGATGGCTGATCCAGATATTGCTCAGAAAACGACAGGTTATGTGGTGGGAGGAATCAGTCCTCTTGGTCAGAAAAAAGCATTGCCTACCTTTGTTCATTTCAGTGCTACCGATTTTGAAACGATATGTGTGAGTGCAGGGAAGAGAGGGTTAGAGATCGAGCTAGACCCGAAAGACTTAGTACTACTTACGCGTGGTCAGTTTGCTGAACTATGCCTGTAGCTTGTGCTTTCCATAACGATAAACGTACATGATCATAAATAAAACGCCCGCTAGACTAATCTAGCGGGCGTTTCTTTATCGACAGTCCCGTTTGAAAGGGTTCTGACTACTTTTTCAAACCTAAAGTACCACCAACACGTTTCGTTACAGGCTTGTTCGGTCTGTTTGAATCTGGACTGCGGTTTGTCGGTTTACCGCTTCTACGTTCGTTATTGTCGCGATCTGTGCGATTGCGATCCGAACGGTTTTTATCTGAATTAGAACGCTCTGAACGAGAGTTTGATTTCCAGTTCTCGGTATTGCCACCGCCACCGCTTTCACCGTTCGATGAGTTACGGCCACGCTTTGAGTTAGGCGCATGACGGAATTCATCCGCATTGTTACCGCGATAAGTGCGAGTACGGTTCTCGTTTTGATTACGGCGCGCTGTTGAAGTTTGGTTCTCTTCACGGCTATCAAAAAGTTTCGCGTCAGTCGCTTTACGAATGCGTTGACCCTTCGCGTTCATTTTTGACGCATCTTCAGTACTTACTGAGCCTTCACACATCGCCAAGATTTCAGTAATCTCTTCGTCGCTCAGGTAGCGCCATTTTCCGTTAGGAATGCCGTCTAATGAGATGTTCATAATACGAACACGGCGAAGCTTAAATACTTCATATCCGAGAGCTTCACACATACGGCGAATCTGACGGTTAAGGCCTTGCGTTAATGTGATGCGAAACGAGAACTTGGTCTCTTTCTCTACCTTACATGGCAAGGTAACAGTATCGAGAATATGAACGCCAGCGCCCATTTGCTTCAAGAACTCAGTCGTAATAGGTTTATCTACACGAACCACGTATTCTTTTTCGTGGTTGTTACCTGCACGTAGGATTTTGTTTACGATATCGCCATCGTTGGTCAAGAAGATAAGACCATCAGAAGGCTTATCTAGACGACCAATAGGGAATATACGCTTGTGGTGACCTATAAAGTCGACGATGTTGCCTGGAATATCACGCTCAGTAGTACAGGTGATACCTGTTGGTTTATTAAGAGCAATGTAGATCGGCTTTTCTCTTGAACGAACAGGTTTATTGTCGATCTCAACATCATCACCAGGCAAGACTTTAGTGCCCATTTCAGGGATCTTACCGTTAATAGTAACTCGGCCAGCATCAATGAGTTTGTCGGCTTCGCGGCGTGAGCAAAAACCAGTTTCACTGATGTATTTATTAAGGCGTTTAGCTTGGGATTCTTGTGACATGATATTCTCTTAGCGTTTCACAACGGAAATATAGATAAACAAAAAGCAACCTCTGAATAGTTGCTTTGAGTTGGGATTCGTTAACTGAGGACAATTTTAGCACTTGGTGTGAGTCTAGGCACGAAATATCGCTCTTGATGCAAGACCGCTATTAGCTTACTTATCTATCTCAACTTATCAACTGCTGCGCTTTTGATGGCGCTCTCTGTTCTCTAGCTTTTTGTCATTACTCTTTCTGAGCATGACATAGACCGCACCTGTACCACCGTGAAATTGCTGAGCTGAATGAACACATTGAACATCGTTAATTTGTGTTAGCCAATTTGCCACGTAGCTTTTCATCATTGCTGGTGGATTCGAACGCTCACCTTTACCGTGGACAATGATAACGGTGCGAACATCCATTCTTAAACACTGGCGTAAAAATGAGAGTACTTCGTTACGAGCGTCTTTCAGTGTTTTCCTGTGAAGGTCGAGTTTGGCTTGAATTGGATACTTGCCCAAGCGCAGCTTTTTGTATACGCCTTCTTGTACGCCATCTTTTTTATAAGCAATGACATCGTCAGGTTTGATCATTGGAGAGTAGTCTAATGATAAGTAGTCTTTCTCGTCGTCAGACAGCCACATAGCGGCTTCACGCTTAGCAAGGTGAGATTCTGTGACTCGGTGTACTTTCTGGTGTTCGGCGGTGTCATGGTCGATACGTTTAACATCGCCCATCATTTCTTGGAATAGATCTAAGTCGTCATCATGAGACATAGTGTGTATCTCAAGTTGGATAAGGATAGGGTAAGTATACCTAAGTTGAGGCCGGGTTTAAAAATGAAAAAACCGGAGAAGACAATAAGTCTGCTCCGGTGCAAAGCGTTTTTACATCCACCCAAAGAAAATGATACTTAAAAGTAGATGACTTAGGCTGAGCGATTCTAGTGAGGAGATTTTTCAGTCATAACTTTGTAGATGAAGAAGCCTCCATAGAACATCATGAGACCCAGAGCCCCGAATATTACTATCATTGAAGATAGCCCCACCGCATTACCAAATAGGAGTTCTAGCCAAAAGTCCATGTGTATACCTCAAAGTTATATGACACGAGTTAGTGTATTAACTGGTGTTATCAATTCACTGATCTGGATCAATCCTGTTTCATAAGTTAAATACTTGTTGGTAACTGTGTGTTTTTCGTCACATTGGCATTTCACTTGTACGTCTTTTGTTCGAACGATTCGATATTGTAAAAAAGAGTGAAAAAAGCCCTTGCGGATAAACTCAGAATCCGTATTATACGCTTCATCGACAGGCAATCAGCCAGTTAGATATCTCGGTGAATAGCGCAGCTTGGTAGCGCATCTGGTTTGGGACCAGAGGGTCGGGGGTTCGAATCCCTCTTCACCGACCACATTAAGAAAGCCTGCTCAATGAGCAGGCTTTCGTCGTTTTAGAGCGTAGAAAATAGGATTAGAACCAAAGTGGGGTTCGCCTGATGTTCAAAATAAGCTCTTCACCGACCATATTTAGAGAGCCTGCTCAATGAGCAGGCTTTTGTCGTTTTAGATCATGGAAATAGGATCAGAACCAAAGTGGGGTTCGCCTGATGTTCAAAATAAGCTCTTCACTGCCACATTGAAGAAAGCCGTAGCACTCTCGTAATAGAGGGGGCTACGGCTTTTTTGCATTTTGGTATATGTGTCATTCCCTAGAGCGACGAAGGAGTGAGTCGGAAATCTCTTGTTGTTCTAAACATCCCGCATAGAGAAAGGATTGACTCAATAAGCCAGCCGAAAATCTGTTTACTTCACATCACACGTGATGTTCTTGATTGGCGTCTCTGAAGTAGCAAAGCAAACATACGCTTCAACAGGGTTATTTCGACCAATTCGAATGTAACCCGCCTGTATTTCATCTTCGTTAAACGTCACCGAGTGAGAGTTACTCGTTTGGCCATCGTAAAAGCTCGCTTCAAATTTTCTATTCATTTGGCTCGCGATACGGTTGCGTGTCGTCGATGTAATGAACGTAATATTGGCACAGCGCATCGGTGGCTTCTCAGTGATCAGAAACTGGCCGCTTTCTTTATCTAACACACCGCCTTTTGTATCCGGTTGAATGTCTATCGCCTGAAACTGTTCGATGGTACAAGTTTCTTTAGCCGTCACTACCGTAGGCGTGAGGATCGCTAGGGCTAAAGGTAAAGCAAAGAGTACTAGTTTCATGAGAACAACACCGTATATAAAAAGAGCGAAAGATAATAACACCGTTATGGTGCGATTAAGTGTAATGATTCAGTTATTAAGTAATGGTTATATTATGAGAAGGTCATGGTATCGAATTTAGTTAGTTGTCGTCACTAGTCTCAAATTGACACCGGGCCTGTTGGCTTTGTGATTGTTGAGTGACATTGAAACCTTTCTCTTCTAACAACTGCAATAAGTTACCTTCTCCTATTAGGTGCAAGGCGCCAACCACAATTAAGTAGCTCTCTTTCGAGTCAAGTTTCCAATCATTGGCGGATAGTTTGTTTGCCCAGTCTATATTGCGATCGGTTAAAAATGCTTTCTCTAGTTCAGGTGACATCTCAGACAGCTCTGCGAAAGCTTCTAGCTTCGCTAAATCACCCGCTTTCCAGCTTTCGATTAAGCAATGAACCACACGATCAGTTTGGTCAAACTCTTCAAGGCTACTGACTAACCACTCCTTACCGTCGTCCTTTTGTTTTGTCATCAGGTCTATTTGGAATTGAAGCGGCTCTAAGCTGATAACGGGAACATCTTGGATAGTCGCTTTGTAAGCTAGCGTCGCATCAACGCCGCCGGCGGAGCCATAACCGAGTTTTTTTAACTGCTGCATCTGTATAGAAAGAGATGTCGCCCAAGGCGGTGAGCTAAGCAGTTGTTGCGTCGGCATGTCCAATGATTTTGAGATGTCGGTTAATAATCGCAGCTGTTCTTCATTGAGTACATCGGCTGTAGTGAGTTTGTTTCGGGGATATACAACGTCATCAGACTTTCTGATATCCGTTTCGATAACTAAGCCATCACTGTTTTTTAGCGCGTCGGTGATGGCCGAAGGAAGTGGGTACATACTCTCGTCTCCCACGTGCACAGAACCTAAGATAGTAAGCGTCAGATCATCCGTTTTGGCTTGCCAATAAAGAGGTTCGGCCACAGCTTGTCTGGCTGAAAATGCGAGAACGAATAAAGTTACGTACCAAAATGTGCGCAAGGAAAGCTCCTATTAAAAGATATGAACTCGTTAAAATTGATTTTGACGGCGTTTTTTAACGGTTTTTTTTGAGAACGATGTCACGTTGTTTGTACGAAAAGTATAACAACACGAACAAACTCTTAAACCTTTCTCTCTATCAACAACACGATTTTATGAAATCCGTTAAAAAGATTGTGATTCATTTCTCAATTTTTACGTCAAAATAAAAATGACGGAAGTGCCGTGGATTGTAACTTTATGATTTTAATATAATTAATTTTATCAGTGTTTTTTAGATTTGAAGCTGATCACTTTATTAACCTGATTTAATTCACGGCAAAAAATAAGCCCATATAGTTTATCTAACTTTCGAAGCGCTCCACTTTGCTTCTGACTCAATTTTAAATTTATGGGTGAATACGATGTTGAAGAGAAACTTACTATCTGTAGCGGTACTGGCTGGTTTGACGGGTTGTGCTGTAACGCAAGCACCTGAGCAACAGGTGGTTAATGCACTGGCTGATAACCTTGATGTGCAATATGAAATTCTAACCAATCACGTTGCGAATGAAGGCATGGCTTGTCAGGACCTAGGTGCTGAGTGGGCGTCATGTAATAAAGTGAACATGACTCTGACCAATGACGGTGAAGCGATTGATTCGAAAGATTGGACTATCTACTTCCATAGTATTCGCCTTATTTTAGATGTTGATAACGAACAATTTAAAATCACTCGTGTAACGGGTGACCTACACAAACTAGAACCTACAGATAAGTTCGATGGTTTTGCCGCTGGTGAAGAAGTGATTCTTCCGTTAACGAGTGAGTACTGGCAACTGTTTGAAACTGACTTTATGCCGGGTGCATTCGTAACTGCGCCAAACGCAGAACCTAAGATGATTGCTTCATTGAATACTGAAGATGTCGCGTCGTTCGTAACAGGTTTGGAAGGAAACCACCTTAAGCGTACACCTGATGACAACAATGTCATGGCGACTGCGGTTACGCGTTTCGAAAAGAATGCGGATCTAGCAACGCAAGACGTTTCAACAACGCTTTTACCAACCCCAATGTCGGTAGAAGCGGGGGAAGGTTCAGTGAGTATTGCTGGTGGTATCGCCCTACCTAAAGAGGCATTCGATGCTGAGCAGTTCGCTGCAATTGAAGAACGTGCAGATGTGGTAAACGTAGATGTGAGTGGCGACCTACCTGTTAGTGTTGCCGTTGTTCCTACTCAGTTTACGGGTGATTTAGCAAAATCTGGCGCTTATGAACTAAGCATCTCGGAAGAGGGGATTGCGATTAAAGCGTTTGATAAAACAGGTGCTTTCTACGCAGTTCAGTCTATTTTTGGCCTAATAGACAGTCAGAACGCTGAATCACTACCACAACTGTCGATCAAAGATGCACCACGCTTTGATTACCGTGGTGTGATGGTGGATGTTGCTCGAAACTTTCACTCAAAAGATGCCATCCTAGCGACGCTAGATCAAATGGCTGCATACAAGATGAATAAACTTCACCTTCACTTAACTGATGATGAAGGTTGGCGTTTAGAAATCCCAGGTTTACCAGAGCTAACGGATGTAGGGTCTAATCGTTGTTTTGATTTGGAAGAGCAAAGCTGTTTACTGCCTCAGCTAGGTTCAGGTCCAACAACAGACAACTTTGGCTCTGGTTTCTTTAGTAAAGCGGATTACGTCGAGATCTTAAGCTACGCAAAAGCGCGCAGCATCGAAGTAATTCCAGAAATTGATATGCCAGCACACGCTCGTTCTGCTGTGGTATCAATGGAAGCGCGTTACACTCGCCTAATGGCGGAAGGCAAAGAAGCTGAAGCAAGTGAATATCGCTTGATGGATCCACAAGATACTTCAAACGTGACGACTATTCAGTTCTACGATAAGCACAGCTTCATCAACCCATGTATGGAATCATCGACTCGCTTTGTTGATAAAGTGATTACTGAAATTGCAGCAATGCACAATGAAGCGGGTATGCCGCTAACGACTTGGCACTTTGGTGGTGATGAAGCGAAAAACATCAAGCTAGGCGCAGGCTTTCAAGATGTTGATGCTCAAGACAAAGTGGCATGGAAAGGTAACATTGAGCTAGACAAGCAAGACAAGCCATTCCAACAGTCTCCACAATGTCAGTCTTTGATTGCTGATGGTTCAGTGAGTGATTTTGGTCACCTGCCTGGCTACTTTGCAAAAGAAGTATCAAAAATTGTTGCAGACAAAGGCATTCCACACTTCCAAGCGTGGCAAGATGGCCTGAAATACAGTGAAGGTGAAGAGGCATTTGCAACCGAAAGTACGCGCGTTAACTTCTGGGATGTTCTTTACTGGGGCGGTACTTCATCAGTTTACGACTGGTCTGCGAAAGGGTATGACGTGATTGTTTCTAACCCAGATTACGTATACATGGATATGCCATACGAAGTGGATGCTGCAGAACGTGGTTACTACTGGGCAACGCGTGCAACCGATACTCGTAAGATGTTTGGCTTTGCACCAGAAAACATGCCACAAAACGCAGAAACATCATTAGACCGTGACGGCAATGGCTTCTCTGGTAAAGGCGAAATTGAAGCGAAACCTTTCTATGGTTTGTCTGCACAACTTTGGTCTGAAACGGTACGTACCGACGAGCAATATGAATACATGGTGTTCCCTCGCGTATTGGCAGCAGCAGAGCGCGCATGGCACAGAGCGGATTGGGAAAACGACTACAAAGTGGGTGTTGAGTACTCTCAAGAAACTAACCTAGTGAATAAGCAGACTCTAAACAGCGACTTCAATCGTTTCGCGAATATTGTTGGTCAACGTGAACTGGCTAAGCTTGAAAAGGCTGGCATTGATTACCGACTACCAGTTCCAGGCGCTCAAGTTGTTGATGGCAAGCTAGCGATGAACGTTCAATTCCCAGGAGTAGAACTGCAATACTCTGCTGATGGCGAAAACTGGCTAACGTATGATGAGCAACAACGTCCATCGGTCTCTGGTGAAACTTACATCCGCTCTATTTCAGAAAGTGGTGAGAAAGTAAGTCGAGCTACCTCAGTTAAATAATCGATAAGCACTATTAGTAAAAGAGCTCCTGACCTTTATCTTATTCAAGATAAAACGGGAGCTCTTTTTGTTTGATGCGAATTAGGTGTTTATCCAAAACTGAAACATATAGAAATCGCCTTTGTTTATATCGTCAACAACGCACATAAGGTGACTTTAATCCCAAAAGTGACGCGCTTCTCATTATTCTCTTCAAAAAATAAGTCCCCTGTAAAAAACTCTAAATCAGATGTGATTCAACTATCTGAATCTAATTTTTCTTCATGAAATAACGTGATCCCGATCTGTATATTTTTCCATCTTGAGTTTTTTATCAATTTTTATGTTTTTAAATTATTGATTTTAAAGAGTTAAATAACTTGTCTTTTTTTGATAGTGAGAGGGATCACTCTGTCGCCCCTTTTATTTTGAAACGCAAATTAATTCGAGCAACATAGATTTCATGCCAGGGAGGCGACCAACTACTCAAGCGGTGAAGGTGAATGATGTACCGAAGATATGCCGCTGAAAAAATCAAACTAAGGCAGTTTACTATGAAAAAAATTATCGCTCTAAGTGCTCTTTCTCTTGCTTTCGCTTCTAGTGCTTTTGCTGGTTCTTCTTACGTTACAGGTAACGTTCAATTTCACTCTGATTTCCAACCAAACGCTACGTCTACGCTAGAAGCGGGCCACACGTTTGATTCAGGTACAACGCTACTAACAGAGTTTGATGGTATCTCTCTTGGTAAGTACGACAACGACGCAATCCAAGATAGCGGTCTAGGTAACTCTCCATACATCACTCTTGGTGTTGAGCAGATGTACAACATCAACGACAACCTATGGGTTGCTGCTGGTTACCACCACCTACTAAACAACGGCGAAACGGTTCAGTATCGTCCATTAGTTAAGATCGGTTATAACTTCGACAACGGTATCTCTATCAGCAACCGTACTCGTTACCACGCAATGGAAGACAGCAAAGCTGACGACCAAACTCGTTTTGATAACCGTATCGGCTATGCAGTAAATGCTGAACTAGCGCTTAGCTACAACAACGTATACGTAATCAGCGATGCTGACAACACAATGGACCACGAGCTTCGTGCTACATGGACTCGTCAAGGTGTTCAACCTTACTTTGAGTACCGTAACCAAGCTGATAATGCTAACAACGCATTCGTATTCGGTGCTTCTTACGGCTTCTAAGCTGATTCGCTTAGCTGTTTAGTCGATTCGATTATTAGCTGAATGAACTTCTTTGTTAAATAGCTTGCTAGCTAATTAGCGAGGGGAACATAGCGGTATCAACAGCCCGGTTGGTGCCGCGACAAGATTTGCTTTACTGTCCAAAAGCAAAGAGCCTAGTAAGTAAACCACAGTCTTGGGTTTGCTTGATACTAGGCTCTATTTTTATGACTTCTTTTTTATAGTTGTGTGTTGGTCTGTTTAGGTTCTATTTCCCGTTGTAGTGACGGTATTCAAACACCTGACCTTTTTCATTAAACGCATACACAGAATACTCGTCTTTCTTATCGCCATACTCCATGCCTGGTGAGCCCATTGGCATACCCGGAACCGCCAAACCAATCGCATTACGTGGTGGGTTTTCTAAAAAGGCTTTTACGTCTTCTGCTGGAATGTGACCTTCAAATACATAACCGTCGATCTCTGCGGTGTGGCAAGAAGCCAGCTCTTGTGTTACGCCTAACTTTTGCTTGATAGGGTTCATATCATCGTGGAGCTTCTCTGTTACATCGAACCCGGAATCACGCATATGCTCCGTCCATTCAGTGCAGCAGCCGCAATATGGAGATTTATGGTTTAGCACATCAGTAGCCAAAGCCTGTCCTGAAATTGCAGCGAGTGCAGTAAGAGTCATAACTTTACGAATCATGGTTAACCTCATGAATATGGTTATTATTGATATTAGAATGAGTGGGTTTGAACAATCTCAGCCTGTTGGCGTTGCTTACCACAGTAATTGACGACATCGCCATTGCTGCACCTGCAACTACTGGGCTAAGCAAAAATCCAAAAAGTGGGTAGAGCACACCGGCTGCTATTGGAATTCCTAGCGAGTTGTAGATGAAGGCACCAAATAGGTTTTGCTTCATGTTTCTTACGGTCGCTTGAGATAGCTCGATCGCGTTGCTTACAGACAGTGGCGACGAGTTGAGGAGTGTCATTTGTGCACTTTCAATCGCAACATCACTGCCACTGCCCATTGCGATACCTATGTCGGCCTGAGCAAGCGCTGGTGCATCGTTAATGCCATCTCCAACCATAGCCACACTCTTATATTGTTGTTGAAGCTGAACAATATGCTGAGCTTTCTGCTCTGGTAGTACTTCCGAGATAACCTCATCAATACCGACGCTTTTGCCAATCGCTTGAGCAACAGAATCGTTGTCGCCTGTTAATAGCACAGTGTGAATTCCGGCGGATTTTAGTTGAGCAATGGCTTGTGTGCTATCTATTTTTAATGCGTCTGAAATGCCTAATATGCCTACCAGTTTTTGGTCGATGACTACGAAGATTGGCGTCCATGCTTGTGTACGGCAAAGTTCGATAAAGTCACGGCCTATTTGAGTATCAATACCAAGTTGGGTTAGGTATTTAAGAGAGCCGACTTGGACGTGTTTTCCGTTAATGTTGGCTTGTACTCCAAGGCCTCGGCGGTTTTCAAAGTCGCTGTGTGGGAGTGCTGAAACTTCTAGGTTTTCGGCATACTGACAAACGGCTTTCGCAAGTGGGTGTTCTGAACCGACTTCAACCGAATAGGCGTAAGCCAGCAGTTCTTGTTCTGATAGGTTGTGATAAAACGCCTGCTGAACGCTTGGTTTGCCTTGGGTTAGAGTGCCTGTTTTATCAAACACGACAGCATCGATTTTGCTGGCTGATTGCAACACATCGGCGTCTTTGATTAGAACACCAAGCTCAGCGGCTTTACCTACGCCGACGGTAATAGAAAGCGGAGTCGCTAGGCCTAAGGCACACGGACAAGCGATGATCAGCACGGTAGTCGATACCACAAGCATATAACTTGCACTTGGTTGTGGGCCAACAAAAAACCAAACTAGGGCGGCAACAGCTGCGATCGCGACCACAACGGGTACGAACACGGCAGAAATAGAGTCGGCTAGTTTCGCAATCGCAGGTTTGCTGCTTTGTGCTTGGCGAACCATTTGAATGATGCGTGCCAACATAGTGCTTGAGCCAATTCCTGTCGCTTCAATAACTAAGCTGCCATCACCATTAATAGTGCCCGCTGAAACGCCATCACTCATCGATTTAACGTTGGGAAGTGGTTCACCGGTCAACATGGATTCATCGATGTAAGACTCACCCGATACCACAACACCATCAACTGGCACTTTCTCACCCGGTTTGACGCGTACTTGCATGCCTACTTGGATAGCTTCTACAGCAATAGTTTGTTCTTTGCCATCGACAATCACCACCGCTTTTTGAGGTTGTAGGTTAATCAAAGCTTGTAGTGATTTTGTGGTGCGAGCTTTGGCTTTGGCTTCAATGTAGT
Organism: Vibrio sp. FF145; assembly: GCF_041439075.1. Classification (NCBI taxonomy): domain Bacteria; kingdom Pseudomonadati; phylum Pseudomonadota; class Gammaproteobacteria; order Vibrionales; family Vibrionaceae; genus Vibrio; species Vibrio sp. FF145. Next base: position 42,075 of record NZ_JBGONH010000028.1, on the reverse strand, counting down.
GGCCCAAAGAAATTAGACCAACGATCATCGCACTCGCCTCAAAGTAGACATGGCGAGAGGCCTCAGGGAACCATGACGGAATCAACACAACTAGCATGGAGTAGAACCATGCTGCGCCTGTACCCAAAGCAACTAACGTATCCATGGTCGCGCGCTTGTGCATCAGTGATTGCCAAGCATTGGTGAAGAAGCTACGACCTGAAGTGGCTAGCAGCACTAAACAGATCACACCGACTAACCCCCAAGCCAGTTGGTCGTTAAACGTGGCAATGGTCATGCTGCCGCCGAACACTCCCCAAGCCATCAGCGGAGCCCCAAGCAGTAGCGCACTTACTGAATTTCTCAGGAAGGCCTGTTGAGTACGAAGTTGTTGCTCTTGCTGTTTTTGTTGTTGTGTTGCTGCATCGTCAACAAACTCGGCGCCATAACCTGCAGCTTTCACCGATTGGATGAGTTCGTTTTCGATCAGGTCACGTGTTTGAGAGGTGAAAACCAAGGCTGTTTGCTCGGCGAGGTTGATCTGAGCTTGGTCTACGAACTCGTTCTTTTTCAGTGCTTTCTCTACCGAAGAAACACAACTCGCACACGTCATTCCCTCAAGAACAAGGTGATAGGTATATTGGCTAGCAGCAGGTTTATCTTGTGTCGGCTCCACTGGCGCTGTTTTTTTATCGTATTCTGAATCTGAATTAGATAAAGGCTCATTAACTTCTGAGTAGGAAGCCGCGTGATAACCCACGCTTTCGATCAACTCAATAAGCTCGGGTTCTGAAAGCAGAGTAACCAAGGACAATTCATGTTTGCTGATTTCTAGGCCTGAGATTTGCTCGGTTTGTTCAAGTGCTTGAGTCAGCTTGCTAACGCACTTACCGCAGCTAAGACCGGATAACGAAAGGTGCAGTTTATTGCCCATGCTATAACCAAGCGTCGCCAACTGTTCGTTGAGTTGAACGTAATTAATTGGAGTCGAAATATCGATGTATGTCGGCGATATATCATTGATTGTCGTATTGTCGAGTTCAGCAAACAGGGTGCGGACTTTCTTCGCACAACCCATGCAATTTAAGCCGTTGAGCGCGGTTGTGTAGTTGTTCATATCGATACTCCAATTCTCATCTACGCCTAACATAAACCTTCCCGTAAGGGTAAGGTCAAACATAAATTCAAGAATTTGATCTTAGTGGTGCATTAGCTGGTGGATTCAATTTGGGAATGAGAGAGGGGAATAAAGAATGTGCGACTATAATCTACAGGCTAATACCATCGATTTGCTACTTTGAAGACGTAATTAGTCTTTCAATAACAGCTTTCGTACAACAACAGTGCATTAATCATTCACTACTGATTGTAGATTTAAGCGGTGGTGATAAAATAGCGCCCAAAATTTAGTGATATTTTTCTGTTACAGGCTTTGTAATGGCGAGCACTAAAAGAATCACCTACATAATCAAGGTATTTAAATGACGGTTAAAACTCGTTTTGCTCCTAGCCCAACTGGCTATCTTCACGTTGGTGGTGCACGTACTGCACTTTACTCTTGGCTATTCGCTAAAAACCAAGGCGGTGAATTCGTTCTACGTATCGAAGACACAGACCTTGAGCGTAACTCTCAAGAAGCGGTTGATGCAATTCTAGAAGGCATGCAATGGATGGGTATGGAATGGGACGAAGGTCCTTACTACCAATCTAAGCGTTTTGACCGTTACAACGAAATGGTTGATAAGCTACTTGCTGAAGACAAAGCATTCAAATGCTACGCGTCTAAAGAGCTGCTTGATGAAATTCGTGCAGAGCAAGAAGAAAACAAAGAAATGGCTCGCTACGATGCTAACCACCCTAAAATTGTTGCAGCAAACGAAGCAGCAAAAGAAGGCGATGCGTGCGTTATCCGTTTCCGTAACCCTAAAGAAGGCAGCGTAGTATTTGATGACCAAATCCGTGGTCGCATTGAAATCGCAAACAGCCAACTTGATGACCTGATCATTCGTCGTACAGACGGTGCACCAACTTACAACTTCGTAGTAGTAGTGGATGACTGGGACATGGGTATCACACACGTTGTTCGTGGTGAAGACCACATCAACAACACACCTCGTCAAATCAACATCTATGAAGCACTAGGCGCGCCAGTTCCAACGTTCGCTCACTGTGCAATGATTCTTGGTGATGACGGTGCGAAACTTTCTAAGCGTCACGGTGCTGTGTCTGTAATGCAATACCGCGATGAAGGTTACCTACCAAATGCATTAAACAACTATCTAGTTCGTTTAGGCTGGTCTCACGGTGACCAAGAGATCTTCTCTCAAGAAGAGATGATTGAATTCTTCAGCCTGAACGCTATCAGCAAGTCTGCTTCTGCATTCAACACTGATAAGCTACTTTGGTTGAACAACCACTACATCAAGACATCTGAGCCTGAGTACGTTGCAAAATACCTGCAATGGCACCTAGACGCACAGAAGATCGATACAACAAACGGTCCAGCTATCACTGAAGTGATCAAGCTAGTTGGCGAGCGTTGTAACACGCTTATCGAACTTGCTGAGCAATCTCGTTACTTCTACGAAGATTTCTCTGAGTTTGAAGCTGGCGCGGCTAAGAAGCACCTACGTGGTGTTGCTAAAGGCCCATTAGAGCTTGCTCTTGCTAAGGTTGAAGCACTTGAAGATTTCACGACTGCAAACATCAAAGATGGTGTGATTGCAGCGGTATGTGAAGAGCTAGAGATCGGCATGGGTAAAATCGGCATGCCACTTCGCGTAGCAGTAACAGGTGGCGGTCAGTCTCCTTCTGTTGATGCAGTGATGGAGCTTGTTGGTAAAGAGCGCGTAATCGCTCGTATCAAGATGGCTCTTGAGTTCATCGCTGAGCGTGAAGCTAACGCTTAATTTGAGCGATTGATAGAATCAAAAAAGGGTCAGTAACTTGGTTACTGGCCCTTTTTATTTACTTAGCGTTTTATGTAGCTAAGCTTAGACTTTCTTGAAGATGATAGAGGTGTTGATTCCACCAAAAGCAAAGTTGTTGCTCATCAAGTATTCAACATCCAATTCGCGACCTGAGCCCGTGATGTAATCGAGCTTGCCGCACTGTTCATCGACATTCTTAAGGTTTAGGGTTGGGCTGAACCAACCGCTATGCATCATCTCTAGGCTGAGCCACGCTTCAATTGCACCACACGCACCAAGCGTATGGCCAAAGTAACTCTTAAGAGAGCTGATTGGTACTTCACCAAAGATATTCGCTGTCGCGTTACTCTCTGCAATATCACCTTTTTCAGTCGCAGTACCGTGCGCAGAAACATAGCCAATCTTCTCAGCTGGAAGTTGTGCGTCTCTCAATGCTTTCTCCATACAGATTTGCATGGTTTCCATCTGAGGTTGAGTCACATGAGCCGCATCACAGTTGCTCGCAAAACCTATGATTTCTGCGTAGATCTTTGCGCCACGAGCAACAGCATGTTCGTACTCTTCAAGGATCAGGGTTCCAGCGCCTTCGCCGATAACCAAGCCATCACGCTCGCTGTCGTATGGGCTAGGGGATTTCTTGGGTGTGTCGTTTTTTAAACTGGTAGCGAAAAGGGTATCGAAAACGGCAGACTCAGTTGGGCATAACTCTTCACCACCACCGGCAACCATTACGGTTTGGTAACCATGCTTGATCGCTTCATAGGCGTAACCAATGGCTTGGCTTCCTGAAGTACAGGCGCTGCTGGTGGGAATCACGCGGCCACGCAGACCAAAGAACAGACCTACGTTTACCGCGGCTGTGTGTGGCATCATTTGAACGTAAGTGGTTGCTGTGATTGCTCGTGTCGACTTCTCGTTCAGCATTACTCCGAAAGCACCAACCGCATCGGTACTGCCAGTTGAAGAGCCGTAAGCGATACCAGTTTCGCCATTGGTCAATACATCGTGACCAATTAAGCCGGCTTGCTCCAATGCATTCTCAGTCGCAACGGTAGCTAGGCGTGATACACGGCCCATGCCACGCACTTGCTTACGCTTGTAGTGTTTAGGAAGTTGGAAGTCATCAATAGGCGCGGCAAGCTTAGTGTTGAGACCGTCATATTGCTCGAAGCTTGGCATATATTGAGTCGCATTCTCACAGGCCTTTAGCTTAGGCTCTATCTGTTGCCAGTCGTTACCAAAAGCAGTAACACCAGACATTCCTGTTACAACAACGCGACGGGTCATACTAAGCCTCCATTTACTGAAATCACTTGGCGAGTTACGTAGCCTGCAATATCAGACATTAGGTAGCTGACTAGGCCGGCTACTTCTTCAGGCTCGCCCATGCGGCGCAGTGGTACTTGAGGAAGCGCATGATCTTTCACGTGTTCGTCAACCATGCCTGTGTCAATTAGGCCAGGAGCGACACAGTTTACCGTGATCTTGCGTTTTGCGAGTTCTAGAGCAAGAGACTTAGTCGCGCCAATTACACCAGCTTTTGCTGCCGCATAGTTAGTTTGACCGCGGTTACCCATAATGCCTGATACCGACGCTAGAGTGACGATACGGCCACCTTTACGCTTTTGAACCATAGGCATTACACAAGGGTGAAGTACGTTGTAGAAGCTATCTAGGTTGGTATGGATCACACCATCCCACTCTTCTTCCGTCATCGCGGGGAAGGCTGTGTCGCGTGTAATACCGGCATTATTCACCACGCCATAGTAAGCGCCATGCTCAGCAATATCTGACTCAAGCGTTTCGCGACATTCGCTGCGATTGCTGATATCAAATTGGATCAGACGCCCTGCGCCACCCAGTTCAGTAATCGACTTCAAAGTATTTTCTGCACCTTGCTTATCACCCATGTAATGAACGGCGATTTCAAATCCGTCTTTCGCGAGTTGAATAGCGATCGCTTTACCAATGCCTTTGCTGGCACCTGTGACTAAAACCTGACGGGTCATGATGGGCTCCTAGTTTTCATTTCTTGTAATTTTTGTTCGGTCGGAACGTAGACGTTGAGTTGGCATTGAGCCACTAACTCGCCTTGGTATTCGACTCTGGCGGTAAACACGGCCATGCCACTGTCTTCCATGAGTTGTTCAGCATAGATATCAAGGGTTTGACCTTGAGTAAATTCATCACACAGTGACTTGTAGCGACGAGAACCGAGTAAGAAGCCGATTGGAGGAGTAGTGCCGTTTTTCAGCGCATGGTATCCAGACCAAGCTGCGACAGACTGCGCCATAAACTCGATGCCAACATAAGCTGGGACCGTTTGAGATTCGGCGTCAAAGAATAGGTTGTGCGCGCCAATATCGACCTGACAGTGAATCGACAATGCCTCAACGTTGATAGCTCGATCGATTAATATCATCGGATCATCGTGTGGGAGAAGTTGGTCTACAGAAGGGATATCAGTCATTTATTACACCAAAAATCAGGCTAATGTTGTTGCCACCAAAAGCGAACGAGTTGCTTAAGATGTTCTTTACTTTAAGTTTCTGGGAACAGTTTACCAAATCAATCTCAATATCTTCAGCTTTATACTGACATTTTTGTAAGGGGAGTGGTAAGTCATATTTTAGAATATGCCACGCAATTGCAGCCTCTATCGCACTTGCCGCTCCAAGAGTATGTCCTGTTAGAGGTTTGGTTGAACTGACGGGAACCTTGTTTGCAAAAATACGATGGATGGCTTTGCTTTCCATTGAGTCATTGAGTGGGGTTGCGGTGCCATGGGCATTAATATAACCGATGTCTTCTGCTCGTAACTGTGCAGAACCTAACGCCTTTCTCATTGCTTGCTCTGCGCCATTCCCTTCAGGGTGGGGCGCTGAAATATGGTGTGCGTCGGAGCTGTCTCCATAGCCTAATAGGGCTATATTCGAAGTGCTTTGAGTTGTATTAGTAGCGGTTGGTTTTGTCTTGCTAAGCAACATAAATGCCGCTGCTTCTCCGATGTTGATGCCATCACGAGAGGCGCTAAAAGGCTTACAATGTGTGGTTGATAGCGCTTCAAGACCATGAAAGCCATTGAGCGTCAGTTTACATAGTGTATCGACACCTCCAACCAACACAGCATCAGCCATTCCTGAATCTAATAAACGTTGGGCAGTAACAAATACACGGCCACTTGATGAGCAAGCGGTCGATATCGCATAGCTTGGCCCGGTTAATGCACAATGTTGGCTAACAAACTCAGAGGTGTTGCTTAGCTCTTGTTTTGAATAGTGGAAATCTTCGGGGAAAGAGCCATGTTCTAGTTTGTGTTTAAACGCCGTTTCACCATCAGAAATTCCCGAGGTGCTTGTGCCGATAACTACAGCAATTCTATCGGCACCAAATTGTGATTTTGCTTGCTCGATAGAGTCTTTGATTTGATTAACAGCCGATAATGCCAGTTGATTGTTACGAGTGGCGTATTCCGCTTGTTCTGATGGGATTTCTGGTAATTCGCCAGCCACCTTACCAACGACCGTCGGCTTACCGTCGTTTAGCATGTCGCTCACTTCAACCATGCTTGATTCATGCTCGCCTTTGAGGCAGCCATGAATGTCAGCAACGCTTGAGCCTAATGCGGAGTGGAAACCACAGTCTTGGATATAAATAGGCATGATGTTTAGCTCTTACTTGGGTTATCGACAATCGTTGAGTTCAACGTTTGTATCGTGATGGTGTAGCCTTGAATCAAATGCTTGAAAACAATGTTGCCTGCGGTTTTGTGTGTTCCGGGCTCTGCTTGGTAATCAATTTTAATGATTGGCTGTTGGTTTTCATCAAATACGGTGCGGCTGTTTTCGGTATCGACCAAATACCAACCGATGTCTTGTAAAGGTTGAGCCCATGCTTCAACTGGCCATAGAGTCAGCATCAAATTAAATAGTACTTGCTCGGGTAGCGGCAGGGTAGCGCCAAGACCAGATAGAACTTGAGTATCAATCGTTTGGTTTTGGTATTGCAGCGATAGAATGCGAGTACCCCAAGAGGAGAAACCCGCCAACACGACTTTGTCTGATGTGACTTCGACTTGAACAGGAAGTTGCTGCGTATCATCTTGCCATGTTGCGCTGATCAGCTGACTTGCCGTAAATGAGTATCCCAGTTCAGCAGGCAGCGGCAAGGCGAGCTCTGTGTCTTTGTCGATTGCGACACTTGCGCCTGTAGGCTGTTGAGACACCATCGAACAAGCGCTGAGTAGTAAGCCCAATCCAACGGCGAGCGCTATCTTGATTGTTTTGTTCATCTAAAAGCCTCTCGAGAGTTTGATTTTTCCGCTGCTTGTTGGTTGTTGATTGCAAGTGGCGAAAGCAACCACGCGACGAAAATACCAGTTAGGACGGTAACACCGAAGCTATGAATGGCATGAGTCTGACTCAGTGACAATAAGCCAAATGAGAGTAGCGTTGTGAGGCCTGACAAAGTAATCGCTAATAAGGTGCTTAGTGATTTCTTCTGTTCCGCAAAAAATAGGGTGTAGTCGATACCAATTCCTAAAATCAGAATTAGACCAAGCAGATTAAACAGGTTTAACGTTGAGCCTAAAATGCCCGCTATCGCTAAACCAGCGACTCCGGCAATTAATGAAGGCAACAGCATTAATAGGCTTTGCTTCACACCGTAGCGCCAACCTAACACCATTCCAATAGCGGCCAAAGCTATCAATAATAGCTCGGTGATCTTGACTCTATATTCCGAAAAGAGAGCGGAGATTTCATCGGCTTTATTAAGGTATTTAACGCCTTGTTGCTGAGCAAAGCTTGAATCGAGCCATTGAGAGAACAATTCTGAATTCGTGACGTCTTTTATCAAAATGACTGACGCGGCTTGCCCATCGATCGGTTTTAACCAAAGTGGTCGAACAGGTTCTGACACCGGTGATTCTAAAAATCCAGATACCGTGATTGCCTCGAACTTAGGTTGCTCTGGAAAGCTAGGCCAACCAAGAGTGTTCTGTAAGATATGGCTTTGCTGGCCATAGAGCTGTTCAACTAACTGATAGTTATCATGCTGGTCTTGTTCGCTTAGCAACTGTTGATTGATGCTGCGATATCCGGAGATACCTTGGCTATCGACCAAAGAATCTAAGCTCGTGGTGATATCTGCCAGTTTTTTTAGCAGTTTTTGATCGCTGTTGGCGGTCACCAGCAGCATATTTTGACCACTACCTAATCCTGAGATTTCAGTAATGGCTTGCTCTTGCTGTTTGAGTTGCTCTGGCATCGCCTGAAGTTGGCGAATATCGTCGTCGTAACGAATTTGACTGAGTGATATCAAACTAACGACAGTCACTATTAATGGTAAGCCAATTCTAAATTTTTGGTTGCTCCAGAGGCTTAACCAAGTATGCCAAAGCTTCGACAAGGGAAGAGGGCGTTCTTGGCTTGGTTTTGCCGCTAAAACCGGATACCAACACACCACACTGGCGTAAGCTGCGATCAGTCCAATCGACGAAAACAGAGCAAGTTGCTGCAATCCCGGGAAAGGTGCCACCAACAGACCTAGGTAGCCAATCAAGCTGGTGATCAGACCCAAGGTGATCGCAACGATAATATGTTTCAACCCTTTGTCGCTTTGCCATTGATTACCAGCCGCCAAGCGATCAGTCAGGTAGTGAAAGGAGTAGTCGATGGATACGCCAATCAAGCTAGCGCCAAACACCAAGCTAAACAGGTGAACTTTACCGAAGATAGCGACGGTGCTTGCCAGAGCGACCAATAATCCGGTACTGATTGAAAGCAAAGACAAGGCAAGTGGGAGGGCGCTACGAAATGTTAGCCACACCAATAAAATTACACCGGCCAATGAGCCCAAACCAATGGTACTGATTTCTGATTTCGCGCTTTCGGTACCGTAATTGGCGTAGAACACCACACCGGTATGCTGCACTTTGACACCAAACTGCTTTTCGATCTCGCGCTCAATTGAATCAAGAGCAGGAAGTTGCTCTTGAATCGCTAAACTATAAGGCGAACCCGCCAGAGTCGCCGTCACCAAAATGTGAGTTTGCTCATTAGATTGAGCTGTGAGGTATCCCTCTTTCAGAACAAAGTTACTTGATTGAACGCCCACAGCACTGATGTAGTCGCGAAATAACAAGAATGGGTCGAGAGATAGCTCTGCTGCGGTGACGCCTGAGAACGGATTGTACAAAGACTGAATGACATATTGAGCTCGCGAATCCGGCGAGTGTGTCAGCGTCTCTTTTTGTTGTTGAGTTAGAAGTTGAGCTCGGTGACGAAAATAGAAATCGCTCCATTGGCTTTGCGTGCTGGCGTTGATCTTGCCTTGAACTTGCTTAAACAGAGTTGGCTGATTTGAGAAAGATCTTTGGTTGAGGGCTTTTTCAAAAGCATCAGTCGCTGTCATGGCTTGTTCGACGTCGGAGGCGCTTATGATAAACACCACTTGCTCGCTCATCGAGCTGGATATCTGCTGAAAGGCTTGCTCTACCATGGGGTCTTGCTGGTTTTCTGGTAGCAATTTCATGATGTTGCTTTCAATCGGTACTGACGAAGAAAAAGCGAATTGTTTGATCAACAATCCGCTAAATAGCATTACGACAACAAGCCAAGCAAGGGCTAGGCTAGAATTGGAATTGTTGCGCTTCAGCATCTGATAATACTTCCGGTAGATGTCTTAACTGGCTAAATTCGATCACTGTGCTGTCCCCACGAACTTCTCTAAGTTCGATGCGTTCAATGTCACCTCGTCCTTGCAGCGTGATAGCTTCAAACACCGCGTTCATCGGAGCACTTTTCGGCTTTAGAGTGAGTGTCCATCGTGTGTCTTGTGAATTTGAGTTTGCACTTTCATCAGAATTTTTCGCAGTCGCTGGTTCAAATGACAGTGAGAATTGCTCTTGAAGTTTTTGCGTGTCGCCGTGAAACACTGATAAGAAGATATGGCTGAAATAAAACGCCATTGGGTTTTCTTTATCGGTAATGATCTTAGCGGGTTGATCGGCAAACCTTTGGCTCAGTTTGTTATCGGTTAGCACCAAGCTCACAGGAAAGGGGGTCGCTTGTGTCCAAAGCAACCCATTCGACTTGTCTAACAGGAAAGTACCTTGTGATGTTAGAGGTTGGGCGAACATTTCCATGTTACGTGTTTGAGTAAACTCACCACGAACGATACTATTTTCGCTTAACACGGTTTGTAGTTCTGTAATAGAGCCGACAGCATTCGTGTTCTCGCTAGCGCCAGCAAAGTGACTCGCCATCATTGAAGCAAGCCCGAGCAGTACGATACTGATTTGCTTACGCCCGTGTTTAAACAGACTCATGTTTCACCTGCTGCTGTGTGTTAGGTACTTGCGGTTGCTCTGATTGGTGATCGTTTGATTGCTGCTCAGTTGATTGGGGTAAGCAGCCAAATTGATGCCAGTGTTCGATTTTATCGGTAAACACTTTCGGCGAAGCAAAACACATCTCTTGCTCTTCAATGGTTACTGCAACCTGCATGGTGTGAGCGCGTGTCATACGAGCACCGGTGTTGGCATCGTGAATTTCGTAGTCAACACGCAAGCGGTTTTCCCACTCAGTTAACTTAGCGGATACCGTGATCTGATGATTAAACGGTATTGCTTTGATGTACTTTACGCGCGTGTCGATGAGCGGCCACATGTAGCCAGAATCCTTCATCTCATGGTAGTTGTACTCAATCTTATCCATCATGATGCGCCTAACTTCTTCAAAAAATCGGAAGTAGTTGCCATGGTAGATCACGCCCATTGGGTCGGCATCTTGGAATGAGGTTACTAAAGTAACCTCTGATTTTAATGGATGAAGGATTTCAGACATAAATCGCTCTCAACAATATTGCGTAAAGGGTTAGCTACTCTAGGAGTAAAGTGACCAGTGTTGACTTTGAATACGAGCAATGAAGTGGCGTAGATCGCCTTCAAGTGGTCGATCTTCTACGATAAATTCAAACTCTTTAAGCACTTCGTCGCGAATGTGCTTTAGGTTTTCACTCATGTGGTGCTCATCAAGCTCATTATGGCGTTTACGAAGCTCAAGCGCTTGTGTCCCCGCCAGAAGTGATGCTGCCGCTACTTGTTCAGTCAGTTCAAGAACGCGTAAGCAGTCACGAGCCGCAATGGTGCCCATGCTGACTTTGTCTTGGTTGTGACACTCGGTTGAACGAGAGAACACGCTTGCTGGCATGGTGTGTTTTAATGCTTCTGCTGTCCAAGCTGAAACGCCAATCTGTACCGCTTTGAAACCGTGGTTGATTGGTTTACGTTCGCCTTCAGCACCGGTTAGGTTAAATGGCAAGCCGTTGTTGAACTTGTAATCCATCAACTGCGCCATTTGTCGATCAAGTAGGTCTGCAAGGTTGGCTACCGCTGTTTTTAGTGTATCCATTGCCATTGCGATATGACCACCGTAGAAATGTCCACCGTGCAGTACGCGCTCATTGTCGCCATCGATAATTGGGTTATCGTTAGCGCTGTTAAGCTCGTTCTCAATCATTTGGCGTAGCCAAGGCAGAGAGTCTTGAACCACACCAATCACATGTGGGGCACAACGCAGTGAGTAACGATCCTGTAGGCGAGCACTGTTACGTGGCGGACGATCCGCTTGTAAGTCATCACGTAGCCATGCAGCAACTTGCTGTTGACCCGGATGAGGCTTCACTGCAAACAGCGCTTCATCGAAATGGAAATCGTTGCCTTGCATACCTACAGACACCATTGCGGTGATCTTAGTCGACAGCTGAGCTAGGTATTCTGCACGTTTGTAGGCGATACAAGCCAGAGCCGTCATTACCGACGTGCCATTCATCAATGCTAAGCCTTCTTTTGGCTTAAGCTTGATAGGGTTAATCCCTAGCTCTTTGTAAACGTCACTAGTAGGGCGAACTTCACCTTTGTAGATGACATCGCGCTCACCAATCAGTGCTGCTGCCAGATAAGACAGCGGCGTTAAATCACCACTGGCACCAACCGATCCTTCTTGAGGAATACGCGGTGAGATATCTTGATTGATCAGAGTGACGATCTGGTTGAGCAAATCGTGAGTCACACCAGAGACACCTTGTGACAATGAACAAAGGCGCGTTGCTAATACGGCACGAGCTTGCTCATGAGACAGTATTTCGCCTAAACCACAGCCATGAAAGCGCGTTAGATGCAGTGGTAATTCATCAACAAGGTTTGGTGGAATTGCAACGGTACATGAGTCACCGTAGCCCGTTGTCACACCATAGATCACGCCTTCTTCTTTCAATAGGCGTTCTAAAAAAGCGACACCGCGGTCGATCTTTGATGTGAACTCATTACTTGAGTTCATCGAGGCTTTTGCGCCTTGTGAAATAGCGACAACATCCTCAATCGTGAGGCGTTCGGCACCAAAGGTGATGCTATTTGGATTTTTTTTCGTCATGGTGCTTGCTCAATGTCCAAAAGTTAAAAAAGTTGTACCACTGAAGCGGTGCTTTCAGTGTGTAGTGCTGAAGTCGGTCTGCGTATTTCTGCACGACTTGCTGTAAAGATTGTTCGCGAGTCTTCCTTGGTAGCTCTATTTTGTCGCTGAAATGCTCAAAATAGACATTAAAATGCGGTTTGGTTTGTGGGTCATCTCGTAGGCCAAACAGTAAGAATACTGGCGCTTTGAGAACAGAGGCTAACATAAATGGCCCTTGAGGGAAGGGAGCTTCTTTACCCAAGAACTCTGCCCATACTGAGCGACTCTCTTTGCTGGTGGAGGTTCTATCGCCAACGATCACAATCCATTCACCTTGCTCCAATTTTTGTTGCAACAAGATGGCGGTATCAGGGCCCATCGATGTCACCTGAATCAGGTTTAAATCAGACTGTGGGTTTACCGCTTTCATCACCGAATTAAAGCGTTCGGCGTGTTCCGTGAAGACCAGCGCATTGATTTTGATGTGTGAGTGTCGACGTCCCAAAGCGCGGCACAACTCGATATTACCAAGGTGAGAACCTAGGATTAGCACACCTTGCTGGTTTTCCACCATACTTTCGAATTGCTCTTGACCATGAATAGTCAGGTTATCGACTGAAAAATCGCCTTTCCATGCGGCTAATTTGTCTAGCATGGTGTGACCAAACGAAAGCAGGTGGTTATAACTGGTTAATTCAGCGGGTAACTCAATATTCTGTTGCTCTGCGTATGTCTTAAGCTGGAATAGGTATTGCTCAGAAGCGTTTCGCGCGCGCTTGCCTGTCAAATGGTAGTAACGCATCACACCGCGCAAAATTAGGTTGAATACACCTCGGCCTAATAGTGAGTACACAGCTAACAACAGTTTGATACCGAGAACTGTGCCGCGCTCTTGAGTTCTGGACCAATGAGGCTGTTCAGTGCTATTTGGTGTCTGCTGCGCCTGATTGCTTTCTGAAAATTGTGTCGAACTTGTTAGGTGATCTTCAGAATTTGATTTGAAGTGACGAGCAATCAGCTTAGGGGCTCTTGGCAGCATGCCGAAGAACAGTCGAGTATGCATCCAACTGATTTTTACGTTGTCCCACAGCGCATCGAAATGAGAGACACCATTTTCAGGGTAGATGACTCGCGTCTCAATGAAGTCAATGTCGCAACCTTCCCAGTATAAGCGAACCAGAATCTCGATATCGAAGTCCATTCTCGAACCGACATCGTATTTATTCAGTACTGTTTGTGTCTTACCGATTGGATACGCTCTAAAGCCACACATGCTGTCTTTAATCGAGAGAGATAGAGTTTCTATCCACACCCAAATATGTGTCGCGTAGCGCCCGTAGAGCCTTGCCTTCGGTACGCTATCGTCATAGACAGGCTGACCTGAGATCAGGCGCTGGGGCTTAGCTTGTGACGCTTCGATTAATGCGGGTAGGGCGTCTAGGTCATGTTGACCGTCAGCGTCAATCTGAATGGCATGACTAAAGCCGAGATCCTGTGCTCGTTTGATGCCAGCCTTTACGGCACCGCCTTTACCTTGGTTCTGCTCTAGCGTCACCAAGGTTACGTTTGAATTCTCTACTAGGGGAGCCAGAAACTGTTTCGTGGTGAGTTCACTGCCATCGTCAACGATGATGATCGGCAACTCAAAATGATGGAGTGACGACACCACTGCAGGCATGGTTTCACCGTGGTTAAAGCACGGGATTAGGAAGCAAGCTTTGTAGTTGCTTTCTTTTGTTACGTGTTGAGAAGCAGCCTCAGCAGGAGCGCTATTCACTTTTCTCTCCCAGCTTCATTTTTCCTGAAGAGTGGGTCTGTTCACCGTTGTTTGAGGTGTAGCTGAAGCTCAGCTTGTCTTTGTCAGCATCCCATTTGAGTGATAGCTGGATTGTGGCGTCAGGAAGGATAGGCTCTTGGAATTTGATGACCTCCATACCTTTAAAGTAACCAGGGACATTTAACTCTTGGACAGCATAGTGAAGTGCCCAGTCAATTTGTGTCACACCGGGAAGAATAGGGAAGCTCTTAAAGTGCCCCTTAAAATCGGTGATGTCTCCGGTAACATGGAGTGTCAGGGTCGATTCTTTCTCTACAGTGTCAACAGCAATGACGTTTGGTTTTCTCTTATCCATAGCGTGTGCTTAGAATCCTTGGGCTAAAATGGGTCTTCTGACAAAAATATAAAAAGATAATCTCAGTGTAAAATACGATCAGCGGTTTCTATGATTTTACGAGCTGCTCTATGTGAGAGGTTAGTCGCTTGCCTTGGCTGTTGAGGGGAATCTCAGCAACAATGCGATACTTTCTTGGAATAGCGATTGGCTCTAACCATTTTCTGAGTTCTGAACGTAACATTAACCAGAATTTACCTTTACTCATGGTTGCGAGAGTCACTTGGCCTTCCTCTGATAATACCAAAACCGATGCTAAAATTAAGCGTTCAGGCTCTTCAAAGGGAATGACCACACACTCGCTTATCCAAGGTAGTTGCTCCAGTCGCTTTTCAACTTCAACCAGTGATACTCGTTTTTCTTCTATCTTGATCACTCGGTCGGTTCGGCCTTTCAATATAAATTGATTCTCTGAGACCATTTCGCACTCATCTGCGGTTTGATACCAGTTGTTTTTGTCGATGTACGGCGACAATAACTTAATGCAATTCTCACTATTAAGACTAGCCTTAATACAGTCAAAAAGCTGCCAAGGTGTTTGAACGCTCTGTTGCTGACGAAACGCGATGCCGCCGGTTTCTGTGCTGCCAAACACCTCGATAGGTAAATGCCCAAGCAGATCTCGTGATTGATGAGCCGACTCGGTAGGTAAAGGGCCACCAGAAGAGAACACCCCCGCTAGATGCGTAGACTTTGTCTCGTGTTTTAATCGTTTGAGTAGCGCAGGGCTGCTGATCAGCACGCTCTGCTTGTTAGCGTGAGACAGGATCTGTTCCGGGTATTCGAGATTGTTTCGAGAAAATGGAACGCTAGAACAAAGCGGCCATAAGATTCGAAACAACAGACCATAGATATGTTGGTGTGAGACGGTGCTGTGGACTTGGTTGTCTTTAAGCAAGGCGCCCCAGTTTTTATCTAGCTGAGCGATTTCAATATCTAGGTGTTCTAAGGTCTTATGGATTGCTTTTGGTGTACCGCTTGAGCCTGAAGTAAACAAGGTCAATTGGATTGCTGCTAACTCAATGGCGGGAAGATTATCGGTTAGAGGTTCTCGTATTTCGGTGTCTAATAAGGTTTGGATATTGCGAACTTCATTTATTTCCACTGCACCAATCGCATCATCGACCAACAGACAGTCAAAATGCTCACTCAGCTCGGCAAGCGCACACGGTTGATAGTTACCTGGCAAGATGATGTGTTTGTTGCTGGCTGCGCACGCTAAAAAGGCCACTGAAAATAGGTAGCTGTCTTGGGTGCAAATCGCAACTCGTTGAAAAGGGGATGAAGATAAAAGCTGTACGAGTTGAGATAAGTCGTCGTTAAATGTTTGCCACGAAATCTCGCTATTGTCGTCAAAGCAGACAATAGAATCAGGCGATCTGTTCTGACTGAGAAGTTCAGACAAGGAAGTGTAAGAGACGGTTTGGGTCATAACAATTTAACTCTGACGAATGCGCTGTCTTACTACCCACTCTCCTGCAAAGAGCAACCCTGCAAATACATAGCTGAGTAAGCCATTGTATAGGGTCCATATTTCAAGAGGTTGGAAGCAGGTGTAAAGGGCGATAGAGCCATTGATAACAAAAAACAGACACCAAACTTTGGTGACTGTTCGTGTGTAATCAACGCCACTTTGTGGAAGTTCTGGCTCTTGGAGGCGAGCAAGCCGCTCGATAATCGTTTGCGGTTGCCATAGGCTCGAGGCGAACACAACCAGCATACAAACATTAACGATGACGGGGTAATAAGTTAGCCAGCCGTGCTGTTTGAAGGTTAACCCTAATGCCAGCAGAACAATTCCGGCACTTCCGCTGATCCAAGCTAGGTGTTTTAGCTCTTTGATTTTAGCCTGACCACCGGTGAAAATGCGGACAGCAAAAATAGCGGCTAAGACGATACCAACGGTTTGTAGGCCAAACTTGTTGAGTCCAAAGTAAACCGCTATTGGATAAGTGAAAAGTATGATTGCCGACAGTAAAGTCAGCAGAGGACGCATTATGCGTCCTTCAATAGTTCAACCACAGACTCGACAACGTCATTAACGGTGCGTACTGCTTTGAACTCTTCAGGCTTGATCTTCTTACCTGTAACGTTCTGTAAATGAACGACCAAATCAACGGCATCAATGCTGTCGAGGTCTAGGTCGAGATAAAGGTGTGCTTCTGGAGTGATATCTTCAGCATCAAGCTCAAACAGCTCGATAAGCGCATCTTTAACCTGGTTGAATACTTCTTGTTGGTTAGCTTGTGTCATAAAGATCTGTCTAGTTGTTCGTTTTAGATGAAATGTAGTTAGCTAGGTTTTCAACCGATGCAAAATGCTGGCGAGTGTTTGAATCGTCGGCATCGATAACAATGTTGTACTTTTTCTTGATAGCAAGGCCGAGCTCAAGGGCATCGATAGAATCTAATCCAAGTCCATCACCAAACAGTGGTGCTTCCGTTTCAATTTCATCAATGCTCATATCTTCAAGATTCAGTGCGTCGATAATCAGTTGTTTTAGTTCGTTGTGTAATGTTTCCACTTAGGCCTACTTAGTACTTTATCTAAATGCTACTTCAAGGGGGGCGATTCTACATTATGTGATGTATTTTCGAAACGCTGATATCACCAGTTATTTTATTGATGAGCTAAATATTTTCTTCGGAAGGAAAAATAGTCTGTGCAAGGTGTTGATTGAGGCGCCTTGCTGCCGAAGTTAAGTTATTTGAATTCTCAATAAAGGGTGCGACGTCTATTTTACCTTTCACTGCGATATGAAAAAAGGGTTTAGTGGCAGGAACTTGATACCATTTTTTCTCTTTTGTTAAGAATGTCGGAGAAACTGTAATATGAATCACGCGTAAGTCGGTTTGTGTTCGAGTGGCAATTTGTGCCGCACCACGTTGTAAGGATGGTTCAATTCCTGGCGTTGTGCGAGTTCCTTCAGGGAAAACTAACAATACATTTCCACGCGAAAAGCGTTCTTCACAGCGTTCTAAAAGATCGTCAGGGGTTTGGTTGGGTATGTATCCCGCTGCTTTGACAATCCTCTTCATAAACGGGTTTTCCCATATTGCCGCTTTAACAAGACAATCACATTGAGGAAGTTGAGAGGCGATCAGTACATAGTCAATCAAGCTAGGGTGATTGGCGACAATGATGCAGTTGCGATCTTCGCGGAGCAGTTCGGCGCCATCAATTCGGTAATCAATCGCGCCTGTGAACTTCATTATTTGGCAGAATGCATTGAATGAGAAACGGATTAATCGTTGTGCTTTGAGCTCTCTTTCTATGACGTTGCGAGTCGTTAGGGCGATCGAAGGTAAGATTAAGAAGCTTAAGACTAAGCCTCCCAAACCAAAGATGGTAAAGCAGAGCCCCGTCGCGAATACTCGCCAACATTGGCCTACTTTGCTCATTTCTGTGCACCTGCTTGGGCGTTATTGACCCAGAACCAGTTTTGGTGCTTACCAGCAATAGTCCAATGCTGTGTTCCCAATAGGATATGTTGTAGCGTTTGTAGGCCTTGCGGTAAATCAGCGGCTGAGCTGTCTCTAACTTTGGGGGGGCTAGCGATTGGTTTACTTGTTACTGCTCTCGAAACCGAGTAGTCACTGCCTGCCGTGAGTACTAAACCTAGAGCGTAGTCAGCATAGTGCTGATTTTCGTATTCTCGATATACATCAGGCAGAGGTTGGTCGAAGTCAATGACGAGTACACGATGTGACGGATACTGATGTAGGTAAAGATAAGCTTCAATCAGGGCGTTGTGAAAGGTATCTTGCCCAGCAGCGATAGAGGTCAGTGGAATCGGTGCTTTTGCAGCAATCGTTGTTAGACCTGCAGCGGTGTTGTGTACCGATTGGGAAAACGCCATTGGAGAGGCGTCGTCACCTTCTAATATTGATTGAATTAAAGTGGCTGTTCGGTGGAGCTCACCATGCCGACTGGCAAAAACCAGATAATCAATCGAGGTATCTTTTAATAGGGTTAATGCGGTTTGGACGGCCAGTTTGCTTTGCAGGCTCATTCGGCGGCGCATCATAGGAGGGATGGCTTTAAATTCGGTTGAGCCATTTTGTGGCCAATCTAAATGAGTGCTCCACGTTTGCCACTCGGCAACGGAATAGAGGCCTGGCGAATTTGCTGACCATTTTTCAATATTAAACGACATTAATTGGGATTGATTTGACATAGAGTATTGATTTACTTTGGGTCTAACTAATACTATGCATGCTTATAAATAAACACGGGTAAGGAGTTTAAATGAAATTACTAAAAATAGCCGTTTCAATGTTATTTATACTCGTTCTTGCAGGCTGTGGACGTGTCCAACCTGTAATGAATGTTGAGGATACTCCAGTTGCTTTGAATCTTCAAAGTAAACAGGTGAAATCAGCGATTTATGAGTCTGCTGAGAACCGAGGTTGGTTGGTTTCAGAAATTAAGCCAGGCCTAATCCGTGCTGAACTGTATGTCCGTTCACATCATGCTGTGGTTGATATTCCATATAATGATAAGTTTTACTCTATTCTTTACGTCGAATCCGAGAATTTGAAGTACGACGATGGTGAAATTCACCGTAATTACAACCGTTGGGTTAATAACTTGAACGTTGATATTAAACGCAAGCTTGCACAAATGGCTGCTATGTAGCTCTCTATTATTTTAAAGTTAGGTTTTTCGTGTCGGAATATAAATTAGATCCATTTAACGCATTAGAAGCAAAAACAGAAGCGCAAAAATTGTCTTTTGCTCCTATTGTTTTTCATACAGCTCGTACACTTCGTGATTTAGGTATTTTGAAAGCGTTAGATGACGCGGGCAATGATGGTTTACCCGCTGAAACTATTTCTCAAGCAACGGGTGTATCCGAATACGGTGTCAAAGTTCTGCTTGATATGGCGTTGAGTGCTCACATCGTTACTTGGGATAAGCCTTATTATAAAATGGCTAACCTAGGTTTTTATCTATTGCACGATGGCATGACCAACGCAAATATGGATTTCACGGCTGATGTCTGTTACGCCGCGATGATGCATTTAACTGAAGCGATTGAAGAAGGTACACCCGCGGGCTTGAAAGAGCTGGGTGACTGGGAAACGATTTACCAAGGTTTGTCTCAATTGCCAGAAAAAGCAAAAGAGAGTTGGTTTAAGTTTGATCATTTCTATTCAGATCGTTCGTTCCCTGTGTTACTTGAGAAAGTTTTCAGTAAGAAGCCTAAATCGCTGGTGGATATTGGCGGTAATACAGGTAAGTGGGCAATGCAATGTTGTAACTACGACTCTGATGTCGAGGTGACGATTGTCGATTTGCCGCAGCAATTAGAAATGGCAATGGCAAACGCAACACAGCACGGTCATCAAGACCGAGTGACTCCATTCCCCGCTAACATGCTTGATAAACAGCAAGCGCTGCCGACAGGTACGGATGTGTGGTGGATGAGTCAGTTCCTTGATTGCTTCTCGCCAATGGAAATTCTTAGCATATTAAAGCGTGTTCGCTCTCATATGTCAGAAGACGCGACTGTTTATATTCTTGAACTGTTTTGGGATGCACAGAAATACGATGCGGCTTCTTATAGCTTAAATGCGACGTCTCTCTACTTCACTTGCTTGGCCAACGGCAACAGCCGCTTTTACCGCAGTGAAGATTTCCTAGAGATAGTGGAAGAGGCTGGCTTTGATGTGGTGACTCGTACCGACGATATCGGTCTTGGGCATACGCTTCTGGAGCTGAAAGCTAGCGCGAAATAATCATGGTAAACATGGCTTAAATTAATGAAAAAACTGTCAACTCAAGTAGTGATCATCGGAGCTGGCCCATCAGGGTCTATTGCGGCGTCTTTGCTTCATAAAAAAGGCATCGATGTTCGAGTGATTGAAAAAAGCCTTTTCCCCCGTTTTTCTATTGGTGAAAGCCTGTTACCAGCGTGCATGGAAGTGATCGAACAAGCGGGCATGAGCGAAGCTGTGGCTAATGCTAACTTCCAATTTAAAGATGGCGCGGCTTTTCGTAAAAATGGTGTTTATACGGCGTTTAATTTTGAAGATAAGTTCTCTTCTGGGCCGGGAACGACGTTTCAGGTTCAACGAGGTACTTTTGATAAGGTAATGGCAGACTGTGCTGAAGCGCAGGGTGTTACCATTGATTACCAACATGAACTGATAGGCATCAACTTCGCTGAAGACCGTACTATATTAGATGTACAAATACAGGGTGGAGAGCGTTATCAGCTAGAGGCTCAATACGTCCTTGATGGTAGTGGTTTTGGTCGAGTGTTACCCAAGATGCTCGATTTAGAAGAGCCATCACGACTTCCTCCGCGCAAAGCTATCTTCACACATATTAATGATCATATCTCAGCAACGGATAGTGATCTTGAATACGATCGCAGTAAAATTTTGGTCTCGGTACATCCAACCAATCCTGATGTTTGGTATTGGTTGATTCCCTTCAGTAACGGAGTCTCTTCATTCGGTGTGGTAGGGGAACCTAAATTCTTTGAATCATACCCAGAAGACAAGATTTCGGCGATTAAGCAGCTGGCAACAGAAGAGTCGGGCTTGGCCGAGATTTTGGCAAATGCGGAGTATCCAAATCCCGCAGGCGAAATTGGTGGCTATTCTGTCAACGTTAAACATCTTGCAACCGATAAGTATGCATTACTGGGTAATGCGGGGGAATTTCTTGACCCTGTATTTTCATCGGGAGTGACTATTGCGATGAAGTCGGCTCAGTTTGTCGTTGAGTGTGTGGAAAAACAACTCAATGGCGAGAAAGTCGACTGGGATCGTGAATACGCTGAACCATTGATGATTGGGGTAAATACTTTTAGAACGTATGTTGAAGGGTGGTACTCGGGGGCTCTTCAGGATGTGATTTTCTATCAAGAACCAAACCCGAAGATAAAGCAAATGGTATGTTCGATTTTGGCGGGCTACGCATGGGATCAAAGCAACCCCTATGTAAACGAGTCAAAACGTCGATTGAAGACGCTGGCAGAGATATGCCGAAGCTAGATGGTCTATTTAGTATAAAATAGAATGCTAAATGGTCACTATGGTTAGCCATAAATCAAAACAGCCGCAATGCGCGGCTGTTTTTGTATCTGATAATCAGCCTCTCAGCTCGAGTACCAACTCCAGTACGTCAGAATCCAAAGTTTCTAACGAAGTTATCGAGGTTGATACTACTTCAGATCAATGCTGTTCAATCGTCCCATAAAGATAAGCAGCTCAATCACATCTTTGTGAGCTTCAAGCAGTGCTCGTTTGGTTTGGCTGTAGGCTGCGAGTCGACCGTGTTTTCGTATAGAGCATACTTTTGTTCTATATTTGTAATCACCATTCTCAGAGAAAACACGCCATTTCGCTATGTAGCACTCGTCGCGATGTTCAGGGTCACTCTGCGTTGGATTAGGCTTAAATACAATTTTAGGCTCTAAACTATGAGGCAGACGTGTCATGAGATAGGGTTCTTTGAGGACCTTTGGCCAAAACTTGCCCCAAAGCTGTCTACCTAGCTCATCTCTTAATTTGATGGTTTTCTTGAGTGCTTTGTCTTCCCCCATACGAACAAAGCCAACTGAACGATGTAATACCGTATCGTCGGGTGTATGAATGTGGATCTTAAAAGCGGTCTTACCTTTCGAGATAAAGCGGTAACCGGTAGCACCAATTAGATTATTCTGGCTCATAGTTCGCTAAATGATGATTATATTATTAATAAGATTACGACAAATACCGCGAAACCGAAACTAATCCTCATGAAAAAAATAAAGCCTTAGTACTTTTGCTAAGGCTTTATTAGAAAACATGAGTTGATGGTGCTGCTAACTACATGATTTTCTGCATTACATCACCAATTTGAATGCTTCCCGCAAGGCTTGGTTGATCAATGGTGAGTTCAGCTTCGTTTTCATAAACGCGAGAAACCGTCAGGGTGATATCGCTTTGAGAGACCTTATTGCGTGGCAAGCCTCTTTGGTCGATAAATGAACCTGTGTGCCAAAGCTGAAGTTTGTCGCCTTGTTCTACACCGTGTATTCGGCCTAAATCAATGGTCACCATATTCCCAAACACAGCAGCAACTTCAGGAAGCGTGATTTTACAAGATACTTCCGATTCTAAATCCAACATAATATTACGACTGACACGAAGCATCATGCTGCCATAGGTTGATGCCCAGAAACGAGCACTGCGGGTGTCGATTTCACTGGTCTTCGCAAATGGCCATTTTGCTACTTCACGATAGCTTCGGTTGTAAACCTGATGACCTGTTTTACCATCGAATACCTGCATTTCTAACGCAAATTGGCGATTGATAATGTCGTCTTTCAAAAGCTTCGATTCAATGGTTGCGGTTAAGTCGGTGATGTCACCACCTATGATGTACTGTGCCCCCGTATCTTGTGCGATCATTTTGATCACTTCCGGTCGACGCTTGTCTATGTCGTAATTTGTTGTACCAACAGAGACAAAACTGCGAGATTCTTGCGCCAGTTGTCGGTTAACGACATGGCCAAAATCATCACCAATGTTATAGATTCGGCCCATCACAGCTTGTTGTGGAGAGCTTACATCAATATTACCGACCAAAAACGTCTTCTTATATTGGCTTTCATGGCAAGCACTTGCCGAAGGGTAGATGTCTATCCTTGCAGTGACCATTATATTGCCACCGCGTTTCTTCTCTTTTTCTACTAAGATGTAGCGCACTTCATGATTGGTAAATTGAAATTCTTTCTTTTTTGCATCTAAGTAGGGGGTGAGGTTTGCAATACTGCCGATGTCAGCGCCAGAGAACTGTATGGCTTTGTAAACGGCATCCTCTAGGGCATGAACCCTTGCCGCATCCTCTGACGATACGATGGTTGCAGTACCGGTAACTTCATACCAAGAGGCATGAGTACTGAAGCTGATGGTTGTCAGTAAACTTATTGAAAATAAGTAATAAATTATTTTTTTCATCTATTCGTTACCAGTTGGGTATAAATATTGCTTAACAAATATCTATAAGCTTAAAGCTGACTCAAGTGCGTTTTTCATAATCTGAACCATTAATGAAAAGCAAAGATTGTTCCAACATTGTAATCCATTGAAAAGAGTCATGGCGAGAACATATTGGAACAGCAAGCACTAAATATATCTGGAGATAAGAGAATGAAAAAATGGCTCGTAGTAATGAGTGTCATGTTAATGACATCATGCGCTTATTCGCCAATCTATAACGGTAAATCTGAGTATTCAGGCAGTCCGTTTATGTTGATGGATAGCCCGCGTCATACCATGGATTTTTTCGTGGAAAGCATGACCGAAGATTTGATCTTGTCGAATACGAGTATTTCAGCCAGAACACCCATTGCCATTACCTCGTTTGTCGATCTGCAACACATGGACACAACCAGTTGGTTAGGAAACTCGGTATCAGAAGGTTTCATTCATCAGTTTCAGCGTCGAGGTTTTAAAGTGGTTGATTTTAAAACCACAGGCTCTATCCAAGTGACCCACCAGGGGGATTTTGCTATTAGCCGCGATTGGAAAGACTTAGCCCAAGAGCAAGACGTCCAGTATGTTTTGACTGGAACTATGCTTCGTCAAGAAGGCGGTGTTCTAGTGAATGCTCGTGTGGTCGGAATGCAAACTCGCATCGTTGTTGCTTCCGCACAAGGCTTTTTACCTGCAGACCGTATTGGTCGTGACTTAGATACTCTGAACAGTATTCGAACTCAAGATGGGGTTATTATTCGTTCTGATCCAACGATCAGTCAGCCTCATACTGTTATTCTTCGCCCTTAGGAGTTCGTGATGAAGAAGTTAATATTTGTTGTTGCCGCTTTATTGCTTGTCGGCTGCCAACCATTACAAAGCATGAGACCTAATGACTTTTTGGTTGCGGTTGGCTACGCGAGTGTCAGCGAGCAGAAAGGTCGTAATGACGAAGAGAAACGTATTCGAGCAATGAGAGCCTCTAAAATTGATGCGTATCGTGAACTTGCCGAGCAAGTGTATGGTATGCGCGTGAGTGGTCGAGCTGAGCTTGAAGATCAGCGTCTTGGTACTGAGAGAACTTCAGGCGCGGTTGATGGTGTTATCCGTGGTGCTGAAGTGGTGCGCAGTTACCCTGTTGGCGACAGCTATGTGACTGAACTGCGGTTAGATATCCAAAAAATGGAACAACTGCGTAATTATGGCGAAGTTCAGCCAGTGCCTGAGAAGA
This sequence comes from Vibrio sp. FF145, assembly GCF_041439075.1. Lineage (NCBI taxonomy): Bacteria > Pseudomonadati > Pseudomonadota > Gammaproteobacteria > Vibrionales > Vibrionaceae > Vibrio > Vibrio sp. FF145. The sequence continues at coordinate 17,334 of NZ_JBGONH010000028.1, read as the reverse complement.
GACAACAAACGTTGTTCTAGTTTAAGGGTCGTCTAGTTATAGGTTTCTGCTGTTATATTGGCTGCTATTCGCTTTCCAGATGGCGTAACGGCAACCAGTAACGGCTATGAATAAGAAAGCGGCAAGTATTAAAGTACTTGCCGCTTTTTTGTTTATCGGCTTGGGGAGTACATTCACAGGTTTAGTGGGAGGTTTGACTAGTGTAACGAGAAGGGTAGGCTGAGATACAGATACAGATACAGATACAGATACAGATACAGATACAGATACAGATACAGATATGAGAGGGAGGTGGTTTACCTAACTAGGCTTTAACGTTGGTTCCTAGCGTAGAAATTGTATGCGTTTGGCCTCCGGCATTGTAGGTCATGCCAATTTTGCCGTGACTTTGCTGCATCATATTGCTGAGTTTTTTGAAGCTAAGGTGTGCTCGATTCAAGGCTTCGCCATTTACCAAGTTCGCTTGATGGCAGTCGTGCACTATGGATTTGATGGTTGTGACTAACTGAGCGAGTTCAGGGCTCTCGGTCAGTTCAGATATATTAGTATGGGCAGCGATTCGTTGATCGGTTGATCTTAGTTGTTCAACAAGAACCACTTTCTCTTTGGCTATTCGCTCAATATCGCTTGATTGTCGGCTTGTAATAGCGATTTTCTCTGAACTCAATAATTCAGATAAGGCTTTGGCATTTTGAAGTTGGAAATTAACTAAATCTGCTAGTGCCGCCATAATGTAACCTACTAATAACCTCGTGTACTTTAAGATAATAACTTTATTTTAAAGCTAATGTTTGCTTAAAGACCTTTTAATTCGTTTTCAAATTTCATCATGTTGTCGGCCAACTTTTCTGGATCAACAGTGTATGAACCATTTGCGATCGCTTCTTTTATTGCCGCGACTTTCACTGAATCGAAACTTGGTTGTGCTGCCATCTCTTGATGGAGTTGACCAATCGCCTTGCCTTGTTGGCTTAGTGAAACCGCATCTTTGCTTGCTGGTGATTTAGATGATGCATCAGATCTTGATGCCTCAGACTTAGAATCAGAGCGTACTGCTGAGCGGTTAGTGCTCGTTAGGGTTTGCCCTGAACGAATATTATCAATACCTGCCATAGTTAAGCCTTTTTCTTCAAAATGGGAACCTGTACAGTCAATATCGACCATGGGTGAGAATACTTTAGCAATTTTTAGCTCAATAGTCGAAAACGAACCAAACACCTCAACCGTTATAATTGGATGTTAGAGTTGAGAATAAAAGCGCTAACGATACCGACACTTTAAAGTGAAGTGTTAAAAGTAAACCGTGACTTCAGACATGCTGGTAACAATACCTTCGATTATACGCTGTGATTTGTCATTTTTCACCCTAACTTGATCACCCATTGAGCCATCGGTAAGTGCAGTACCTTTGGTGGTAATGGTCATGCCACCTTTTACTGCCTGTATGATAACCTTCTCATTTCGGCATACGACACAAATATCGCCTCTTTCGACAACATCACCGGGTCTTAGGTTCTTTTTTACCTTAGCACCGATGACTTGTTGTGGAGTGGTAAAGCCTTGGCGACGAAATTTGTTGAGAGAAATCATCGCAGTCGTGACGTCGTATTGACCGACAATTTCGCCTCTCGCCAGTGAGCGAGTCGTTGTGACAAGTGGTACTGACATTGAAAGGCGCACTGGCACGTAAACACGCCATTCATCAGGAACACAACGAACTAAAACAGTAATGCTGCTACGGGTGTTGGTTGTTGTCGAGGCACTTGTCTCGAGGGGGATAGGACAATTTGTGGCTTTGATTCTAGAGTCTACATTAGCTGAATTAACAAAAAGTTCACCGCCTCGCGGTTGCTCCACCGAGTCAAGGATGTGTTGCTCAGCCGCTGATTGGATCATGTCAATTTGTTCCGGCGTTGCCGCGTGTGTAAAAAAACTAAACAATATTGTTAGAATGCCGATAAACTTAGCGACAGTTTTAAAAATAGTTCTACACATAGCTATGGAAAAAAGATATATGTTTGCTTTATGATATGTCATTTTATTTCTCTAGTGGTTCGTAGCCTGCAGTAGACTAACACTTTCTATCCAAAAAGTTTGATATGGAGATGAGCTCATGACGGGTATTCTTGATTCAGTGAATCAGCGTACGCAACTCGTCGGTCAAAACCGATTAGAATTACTAACCTTTCGCCTAATGGGGCGTCAGCGTTACGGTATTAATGTATTTAAAGTGAAAGAGGTTTTACAATGCCCTCGTCTGACTTTAATGCCAAATTTACATCATCTCGTAAAAGGTGTGGCTCATATTCGTGGTCAGACAGTTTCTGTCATTGATTTGAGCCTAGCGGTAGGCGGACGTCCTACATCTGATATCGATAAGTGCTTTGTGGTGATTGCTGAATTTAACCGTACTATCCAAGCATTCCTCGTAAGCTCTGTAGATAGAATTGTTAATATGCACTGGGAAGCTATTCTTCCACCACCAGATGGTTCAGGTAAAGATAATTACCTAACAGCGGTAACCAACATCGATAATGAATTGGTTGAAATTCTGGATGTTGAAAAGATTCTTGCTGAGATCTCACCTGTTGATGAAACCATGGATAGCAGAATCGCAGAGGAAATTGCAGAAGTTGAACAAGAGAAAGAATTGGTTCGCCGAATCTTGATTGCTGATGACTCGACGGTTGCTCGTAAGCAGGTTCAACGTGCTATAGAATCTATTGGTTTTGAGGTCATTGCTGTTAAAGATGGTAAAGAAGCCTATGAGACTCTGATGAAAATGGCATCGGAAGGCAGTATTTACGATCAAATTTCATTGGTGATTTCAGATATCGAAATGCCTGAAATGGATGGATACACGCTGACTGCTGAGATTCGTCGTCACGCAGAACTAAAAGATTTATACGTAATTTTGCACTCATCATTGAGTGGTGTATTTAACCAAGCCATGGTTGAGCGTGTAGGGGCTAACTCCTTCATCGCGAAATTCAATCCTGATGAGCTTGGTGGCGCGGTTAAAGCTGCGTTAACTAACTAAAAGAGACATTAATGACTGCTATAACAATAAGTGATCAAGAGTATCGCGATTTCAGCCGTTTCTTAGAATCTCAATGTGGCATTGTATTAGGTGACAGTAAGCAGTATTTAGTGCGTAGTCGTCTAAGCCCATTAGTAACGAAGTTTAATGTAGCTTCATTGTCTGATTTGCTAAGAGATGTAGTGACAGGTCGAAACCGTGAGTTGAGAGTGGCGGCAGTGGATGCTATGACGACTAACGAGACACTTTGGTTCCGAGATACTTATCCGTTTGCTGTACTAGCGGATAAACTTCTACCGGAAATAGCGGCAAATAAACGTCCTATCAAGATTTGGTCTGCGGCAAGCTCTTCAGGCCAAGAACCATACTCAATGGCTATGACGATACTTGAGACCCAAGCACGTAAGCCGGGTATGTTGCCAAATGTATCGATTACCGCTACTGATATTTCAGCAAGTATGTTGGATATGTGCCGCACCGGCGCTTATGACAACCTTGCCTTGGGCCGAGGACTTTCTCCTGAGCGCCGTCGCACTTTCTTTGAAGATGCTGGCGATGGTCGTATGAAAGTGAAAGACAACGTTAAGCGAATGGTAAACTTCCGTCCTCAGAACTTGATGGAGAGCTATGCACTGTTAGGCAAATTCGACATTATCTTTTGTCGTAACGTGTTGATTTATTTCTCTCCAGATATGAAGTCAAAAGTACTTAACCAGATGGCAAATAGCCTGAATCCTGGTGGTTACTTGTTATTGGGTGCGTCTGAATCGTTAACCGGCTTAACGGATCGTTTTGAAATGGTTCGCTGTAATCCAGGCATCATCTACAAATTAAAGTAATTAGTGTCACCACTTTAAGGTGCAATATTACTGTCCAAATTTAAAACCCAGCCAAGTGCTGGGTTTTCTTTTTCTAATTTAATCTATATCTTTAAGTCAGAGTGACATTCCAATTTACTCTATTTGTTGGCTTGTATATTGCAAGTTTACCCACGAGTAACCTGTAAAAGTAATGGTCGGCCACTTTGTTTTTAAAGTTGGTATATATATTGCTTAGGTTATTTCATAACAGTCAGTTCTTGAGTTGAGGTTTACATGGCTATTTCTTTTGACAATGCTTTAGGCATTCACCAGCACACAGTTGGTGTACGTGAGCGTAACGCTGAGGTGCTTTCCACCAATATCGCGCAAGCTAACACGCCTGGGTATAAAGCAAAGGGATTAGACTTTAATAAATCACTGCAGGCGGCAAGTTCTGGGGCAAGCATTGGTCTTAGCCGAACAGACGGTCGGCATATTTCTGCCTCAACAACGGTGAATGGGGAAACGAAGTATCGAATTCCTACGCAACCTGATACTGGAGATGGCAATACGGTTGATTTGGATTTGGAACGAAATCTTTTCATGCAAAACCAAATTAGGCATCAAGCCTCTCTCGACTTCTTAGGAAGTAAGTTCAAGAATTTAACTAAAGCGATAAAAGGGGAATAACTAGATGAGCTTATTTAATGTATTCAATGTGACTGGTTCTGCGATGAGTGCTGAATCTGTTCGTCTAAATACTACCTCAAGTAACCTTGCTAACGCAGACAGTGTAAGTAGCTCTGCTAAAGACACTTACAAGGCTCGCCACGCAGTGTTTGGCGCTGAGTTAAATCAGGCACGTAATAGTGGTCACACTGTGCCAGTAAAAGTATTAGGTATCGTAGAAAGCGATAAACCGCTGAATGCGGAGTACAACCCAGATCACCCGTTAGCGAACAACGAAGGCTACATCTATAAGCCTAACGTTAACGTTATGGAAGAAATGGCTAACATGATTTCAGCATCACGTGCGTATCAAACAAACGTACAGGTTGCTGACTCGAGTAAACAAATGCTGCTGCGTACGCTGCAGATGGGTCAATAAGGATAAGGAGGTAGCAAATGGCTGGAATCAACAATGTTGGTCAAAGCGGCTTGTCCTATGTTGACCAGCTGAAGAGTCTTCAAGATGGTGCTAAGAAGCCCGATGAAACGACAGGTAAGCAAGATCTTAAACAAGATGACTTCTTATCGTTGTTGACTAAGCAACTTGCACAACAAGACCCTTTTAAGCCGGTTAGCAATGACCAGATGATTGCGCAAATGGCTTCATTTGCGACCGTAGATGGCATTGGCAAAATGAATACACAGTTTGAAAGCTTGAATTCATCAATGACCTCTAACCAAGCACTGCAGGCATCTTCTTTGGTTGGCCGCGATGTATTGGTTCCTGGAGCGGCAGGTGTGAAACAAGGTGATGGCGGTATGGCGTCAATGGTTAAGCTTCCTCAGGCAATGGACAATGTAATGGTCCGTGTTGAGAATGAAGTTGGCCAATTGGTTCGCACTTTTGATATCGGCTCAAAACCATCGGGTGACACGCGTGTTGAGTGGGACGGAAAAGACGAAGACGGTAATCCATTGCCGGCCGGTAAATACAACGTGAAAGCGTCGGGTTTATTGGAAGGTGAGAACACAGAGTTCCAAGTGTCGAGTTATGCGAACGTGAACAGTGTGCTTCTTGGTAAAGGCGATGGCAACGTACTACTCAATCTGGCTGGTTTTACATCGCCAGTACGACTTGCTGAAGTACTAGAAGTTGGTAAAGCGTAGCTCTTTTTAGAGTGATTATGCTAGCTAGATTAGGAGAATATTGGAATGTCATATGTATCTTTAAGCGGTCTATCCGCTGCACAGTTAGACCTGAATACAACCAGTAACAACATTGCGAACGCAAACACATTTGGCTTTAAAGAGTCTCGTGCGGAGTTCGGGGATGTTTACTCAAGCTCGTTGTTCACTAACGCAAAAACGACGCCAGGAGGCGGTGCGCAAGCTAGCCAAGTGGCACAACAGTTCCATGAAGGTTCAAGTATCTATACGAATAACCCAATGGACTTGCGTGTAAGTGGTACAGGTTTCTTTGCAGTATCGAAAGACCGTATGGTGCCAGAGATCAATGAACTAACGCGTAATGGTGCATTTCACCTAAACAAAGATAACTACATGGTTACGGCCAATGATGAGTTTCTTTTAGGTTATGATGTCGATCCAAACTCGGGTGAAGTTCTTTCTTATGCACCAAAGCCTCTCGACATTCCAGCTGAGTTTGGTAAGCCTAAACAGACAGAAAACATTGAAGTAGGGGTTAACCTTCCTGCGAACGGTGATCTTAAAGACCCGGCAACATTTGACTTCAAAGATCCAGATACCTACAACCGTGCAACGTCTTCGACGGTCTACGATTCTATGGGACAGTCTTACAAGTTAACGACTTACTACCTAAAAGATCAGACTCAACCGAATACTTGGCAAACGTACTACACCATGTCAGATGAAACGGGTGAGAAGCCGGTAAACATTACTGGTGGCGACGCGACGAATTCAGCAGGTCATGTTGGTCACACCATGAAATTCAACAATGACGGTACCTTAGCAAGCCTTAACAGTGGTCAGCCAATTCTATCTGATCCAATCGGCGCTGGTGAGAACGCAATTGATTTGAACGGTGCAGATCCGACACAGGTACTTAACTTTGGTCTGGATTCTTCAACTCAGTTTGCCGCTCCATTCGAACTGTCTAGGTTTGATGAAGATGGCGCGACAACTGGTTTCTTAACGAAAATCGATTTCGATGAGTACGGCAGTGTCCTAGGCAGTTACTCAAACGGTGAAAATGTGATACTAGGCCGCGTAGGTTTAGTTCGTGTACCTAATGAGCATGGTCTAGATAAGAAAGGCGGCACTCAATGGGATTCTACTAACGCTTCAGGTGATAAAATCTGGGGTGAATCAAATAAAGGTTCATTTGGTAGTATCAACAATGGCTCACTAGAGCAGTCGAATATCGATATGACTCAAGAATTGGTTGATTTGATTTCTGCTCAACGTAACTTCCAAGCGAACTCTCGTTCTCTAGAAGTACACAACCAACTACAACAGAATATTCTTCAGATTCGTTAATCGTTTCGAGCGTTTGAATCATCTGCGAATACCCAATTCAATGTTATTGAATTGGGTATTGTTGATGAATTACGTATGGCTGTTTGCTTCTCTATTTGCCGCCCCTATTGCCGCCCGGTAACGCCTCTGGCAACAATTCTTCCTCAATGATCCTTTATGATCAGTTTTTTTTGTTGTTTCTCCGTTTAAGTTTTTGATAAATAACAGTTAAAAATATTGGCATAGTGTTTGCTTTATTAGTTCCAGAAAATGATTTTTGGAGCAAAATTATGGATCGCGCACTGTTTCTTGCCATGAGCGGCGCTAAGCAAAATATGCAGGCTTTGCAGCTGCGTTCAAACAACCTTGCCAATGTAAGTACAACGGGTTTCCGTGCTGATTTAGCACAGGCACGTTCAATGCAAGCGTATGGCGAAGGTATGCCTACTCGTGTTTTCAGCATGACAGAGCGCCCGGGTCATAATTTCGCTCAGGGTAGTGTGGTTACTACAGGCCGAGATCTAGACGTCACCATTCAAGGTGATGGTTGGATTTCAGTTATGGACAACACTGGTCGTGAAGGTTTAACCCGTAACGGTAACCTAAGGGTTGACCAAAACGGTTTGCTTACCAACGCAAGTGGTCATTTAGTGCTTGGTGAAAACGACGCACCAATCACGCTCCCAATCCCAATCAGTAAAGTAGAAATTGGTACAGATGGTACGATTTCGGTGATTCCTCAAGGCGCTCCAGCTGAAGAATTAGCCGTAGTTGATCGTATCAAACTTGTGCGTCCAGATAATCAAAGCTTATTTAAAGACACGAATGGTTTATTCCGTTCGAAAAACCCAGATCAGGCATACGAAGCAGATGCAGCGGTAACGTTGCTAAAAGGTGCCATCGAAGGCAGTAACGTAAATGCTGTCGGTGAAATGACCAGCCTAATTGACTTACAACGTCAATTCGAAATGCAGGTCAAGATGATGAGCACAGCAGAGGAAATGGACAAATCGTCTGATTCACTGCTTCGTATGAGCTAATAGAATTTAAAGGAATTTGCTATGCATCCAGCATTATGGGTAAGTAAAACCGGTTTAGACGCCCAACAAACCAACATCTCAACAATTTCAAACAACCTTGCCAACGCCTCAACTATTGGCTTTAAAAAGAGCCGTGCGGTGTTTGAAGATTTGTTCTATCAGAATATTAACCAACCAGGTGGCCAATCGTCTCAGAATACTGAGCTGCCAAGTGGTTTGATGTTGGGTGCTGGTTCTAAGGTAGTAGCAACTCAAAAGGTGCACACTCACGGTAATGCACAAACAACCTCGAACAGCTTAGATATGATGATCGAAGGTGACGGTTTCTTCCAAGTTGAAATGCCAGATGGTGAAACAGGCTACAGCCGAAATGGTCAATTCACACTGAACGGTGATGGCGCGATCGTAACATCGGGTCAAGGTTATGCCCTACAACCTGAAATCGTTATTCCTGAAGACGCGATCTCGGTAACGGTTGGTAACGATGGTGAGGTGTCGGTTCGTCTACGTGGTCAGCAAAACAACGTCGTGGTTGGCCAAATCACCATTACTGATTTCGTAAACCCAGGTGGTTTAGAGCCCATTGGCCAAAACCTTTACTTGCCTACAGGTGCAAGTGGTGACCCGCAAGAGGGGGTTCCGGGGTTGAACGGCTTAGGTAATGTTCGTCAGTCTATGCTTGAAGCATCCAATGTAAACGTAACTGAAGAGTTGGTTAACATGATCGAAGCTCAACGTGTATACGAAATGAACTCAAAAGTTATCTCGGCGGTAGATAAGATGATGAGCTTCGTTAACCAACAGCTGTAGCTGTTTACTTATTTCTTTTAATCGTTCTATTTACTATTGTCTGCTGAGAGTACATCGCCATGAAACGTATTGTTTGTTTAGCTCTGTTTTTATCTATGACGGGCTGTACCACACTGGAGCCAATTGAAACTCCGGCGCAAGAGAACGCAACGACTGTGGTTGATGCTGTAGAAGGCGACAAGTCGGCCCAGGAAAGCTCTGGTATTATCGACACACTTCGAGATAGAACGGACCCTATTGCTGGTGATCCTGCATGGGCGCCAATTAACCCGAAGAAAAAACAAGAGCATTATGCGGCAGCAACAGGCTCACTGTTCAATGCTAACCACATTGGTAGCATGTATGACGACTCAAAACCTCGCGGTATTGGTGACATTATTACCGTTGCGTTAGATGAGAATACGCGAGCGACTAAAAAAGCTAATGCAGATATGTCTAAATCGAACGATGCATCGATGGAACCGTTAGCTGTAGGTGGTGAAAATCTAGAACTTGGTAAATACAACTTTTCTTACGATCTGAGTAACACCAACACCTTTGCTGGAGATGCATCAGCTAACCAAAGTAATAGCATTAGCGGTTACATTACCGTTGAAGTTATTGAAGTATTAGCGAATGGCAACCTAGTGGTTCGCGGTGAGAAGTGGATGACGTTGAATACGGGTGATGAGTACATTCGCTTAAGTGGCACCATCCGCCCTGATGATATCGATTTTGAGAATACCATTGCTTCGAACCGTGTTTCGAATGCACGAATTCAGTACTCAGGTACGGGTGTGCAGAAAGATATGCAAGAACCTGGGTTCTTGGCACGATTCTTTAATGTATCTTTGTAGAGCTTGAGACTGTGTCGACATACTGACACTTTCAGAAGTATCTAACTTCAAGCTAACTCATTATAAATTAAAGCAATACAGACAGGTTACTCAATGAAAAAACTAACACTCGTACTCTTCGGCATGCTATTTCTTGCCTCCAGTGCTCATGCCGCGCGTATAAAAGACGTGGCAAAAGTAGCGGGTGTTCGTAGTAACCAACTTGTCGGTTATGGTTTGGTGACGGGTTTGCCGGGCACCGGTGAGACAACTCCCTTTACCGATCAAACGTTTAACGCAATGCTGCAAAATTTTGGCATTCAATTGCCGCCTGGCACCAAGCCAAAAACCAAAAACGTTGCGGCGGTAATCGTTACCGCTGAACTTCCGGCATTCTCCAAGCAAGGTCAGGAAGTAGACGTAACGGTGTCGTCTATTGGTTCAGCAAAAAGCCTTCGTGGTGGTACTTTGCTGCAGACTTTTCTTAAAGGTCTGGACGGTCAAGTGTACGCTGTGGCACAAGGTAATTTGGTTGTGAGTGGTTTTAGTGCTCAAGGCAACGATGGTTCTAAGCTCGTTGGTAATAACCCTAACGTCGGTATCATCTCTAGCGGTGCGACGGTAGAGCAAGAAATCCCAACCCCATTTGGTCGTGGTGACTACATCACTTTCAACTTAATCCAATCTGATTTTACTACGGCTCAGCGTTTAGCTGATGCGGTTAATAATTTCCTAGGCCCTCAAATGGCGTCTGCGGTCGATGCGACTTCTGTAAAAGTTCGTGCGCCACGTGAAATCAGCCAACGTGTGGCTTTCTTGTCTGCCATCGAAAACATCGAATTTGACCCTGCAGAGGGCTCTGCAAAAATCATTGTTAACTCTCGTACCGGTACTATTGTTGTTGGTAAGCATGTGCGCTTAAAAGCAGCAGCAGTAACACACGGCGGCATGACAGTCGCAATCAAAGAAAATCTAAACGTAAGCCAACCTAACGCATTCTCTGGTGGTCAAACGGTAGTCGTTCCTGATTCGGACATCGAAGTAACCGAAGCTGATGGTAAAATGTTCAAGTTCGAACCTGGTTTAACGCTCGACGATTTGGTACGCGCTGTCAATGAAGTCGGCGCCGCACCTTCTGATTTAATGGCAATCCTTCAAGCACTGAAACAAGCGGGTGCAATTGAAGGTCAGTTGATCATTATTTAAGGGATAAAGCATGATTAAAAATAACAATGACATCGGCTTTATTCACGATATTGGTAGCCTAGACCGTCTTCGTCAACAAGCGGTAAGCGGTGAAGAAGGCAGTGAAAAAGAAGCGCTAACCGCTGCTGCAAAACAGTTTGAATCTATTTTTACCTCGATGTTGTTTAAGTCGATGCGTGATGCGAACTCGAGCTTTAAGTCAGATATGTTGAACAGCCAGAATGAACAGTTTTATCGTCAGATGCAAGATGACCAAATGGCGAGTGAACTCAGTGCGTCAGGTTCGCTCGGTCTTGCGGACATGATCGTAGCTCAGTTAAGCGCTGGCCAAGCAAATGATGCAACTGAAGATAAGGTTCGCAATGAAGGCTTTGATACTTCACTGCAAAGACCGCAGTACTCTGGTCGTTCAGAAGATAGATCACCTGAAGTTCAATCTGCGCAAGCTATGTCAGCAACAGACGTGTCAGCAGCAAAACAACCAGTTTCCTTCGATTCTCCAGAATCGTTTGTTGCCTCAATGAAGCCTTACGCTGAAAAAGCAGCGAGTGCGCTCGGTGTCGATTCATCACTGCTATTGGCACAAGCGGCACTTGAAACAGGTTGGGGTTCTAAGATGATTAAGAACTCTTTGGGCAACAGCAACAACCTATTCAACATCAAAGCTGATAGAAGTTGGAAGGGCGATAAGGTTGCTACTCAAACTCTAGAGTTCCATGGTAAAACAGCCGTTAAAGAGTCTGCTTCTTTCCGTTCTTACTCTAATTTCGAAGATAGCTTTAATGATTACGTGAAGTTCTTGAACGAAAACCCAAGATACGAAACAGCGCTACAGCATCAAGGCAATTCAGAGAATTTCATCAAAGGCATTCACCAGGCGGGTTACGCAACCGACCCTAACTATGCCGACAAGGTTTTACGAGTTAAAGCTAAGATTGATGAGATGAAATAGCGTTATTGAATGCACTCGAGAGCTTGCCACCGGCAGGCTCTTTTCTTATCCGCCCCTTCAGTCTTACGCGCCATCCATAGTTTTCTCCTTACACTTCAAAAAATTATTGTCTTTTAACTCTCCGTTATTTCTATTGGCACATATATTGCTAAATATCTTAATAATAAGCTGTAGTAGTTAATCAGTTCATGCTGATTTTGTTAAGTTTTTTGGGGGCATTATGGCGTCGGATCTTCTGAATGTAGGAGCACAAAGTGTTCTTACTGCTCAGAGACAGCTAAACACCACAGGTCATAACATTTCTAACGCCAACACAGAAGGCTATAGCCGCCAGTCTGTGGTTCAAGGTGTGAATGACCCGCGCCAGTACGGTGGTCAAACCTACGGTATGGGTGTGCATGTGGAAAATGTTCGCCGCTCGTGGGACCAGTTTGCCGTCAAGGAACTTAACTTATCAACAACCAATGCCGCTAACAAAGCGGATACCGAAGCTAACCTAGATATGCTGTCAAGCATGTTGTCATCGGTTGTTTCGAAGAAGATCCCAGAGAACCTTAATGAGTGGTTTGATTCTGTTAAGACGCTCGCTGATACCCCGAATGATGTGGGTACACGAAAAGTCGTCATAGAAAAAGCAGGGTTATTAAGTAAAACGTTAAATGAATTTCATGAAACCGTTCGTCAACAGTCTGATTCTGCGAATAAGAAATTAGACATGGGTATCGAGCGAGTTAACCAAATTGCATACGAGATCCGTGATCTTCAGCGACTAATGGTACGAACTCCCGGACCTCATAATGATCTACAAGATCAACACGAACAGCTAGTTAATGAGCTTTCTGGTTACACTAAAGTGACGGTGACACCACGAGCTAATAATGAAGGCCTTAATGTCCACATCGGTAATGGTCATACCTTAGTTTCTGGTACAGAAGCGAGCCAACTGAAAATGATCGATGGCGTACCAGATGCACATCAGCGTCGTCTTGCTATCGTAGAAGGAAAGTCATTAAAGGCGATTACTAACCGCGATATTGATGGACAAATCGGCGCGATGTTAGACATGCGTGATGAACATATTCCTGCAGTTATGGATGAGCTTGGTCGTTTGGCGACCGCGTTTTCATACGAGGTCAATGCACTGCAATCGCAAGGTTTGGATCTCAATGGCAATGTAGGTAAAAACCTGTTTACCGATGTGAACTCTGAGTTAGTGGCTAAGTCTCGTGTTACTGCTCATGGACAGTCTAAAGCGGATGTCGCGGTTTATATTGATGATACTTCTGCTCTGAAAGGCGGCGAGTATGGTCTGAAATACGATGGCAGCGATTATGTGGTGATTAAGCCAGATGGTGAAACGGTAAAAGTTAGCACTAATTCAACCGGCAATGCCTTTTATTTAGATGGCATGCGAGTGGAAATTCGAAATCCGCCTGAACTGGGTGAGAAGCTTTTACTACGCCCAACTCGCAACTTTGCCGCGCAGATTCAGATGGAAACCAAAGACCCTAAAGATATTGCGGCGCAAAGCTATGAGGCATCAACTACCTTTGCCAAAGGCACTGCAGGTTTCAAAATTTTGGCGGCAGGTCAATTACGAGAATTTGAAGTGATCGTGTCACCAAAGGGCGAACAGTTTGCAGTTACCGATCCTAAGGGCAACATACTTATGCAGCCTCAACCGTATCCACCACAAGGCCCTGTGACAATTAATGGCACAACGTTTGAACTTACACCGGGCGCGGTGGCAAACGATAAATTTACGGCAAACCTTGTCCCATCAGAAGGTGACAATGGCAACTTGCGTAAATTGCAAGATCTCCAAACAGGCAAAGTCTTGGATGATGGTGAGTCTACTATTTTAGATCTTTACCACAACTTGAATACCAATACGGGCTTGAAATCTTCAACGGCAAATCGCTTGAGTGATATTGCTAGGCTAGAAAAAGAGTCAGCTCAAGAACGTATTGCTTCAGTCTCTGGGGTGAACCTAGATGAAGAAGCAGCAAATATGATGAAATTTCAGCAAGCGTACATGGCTTCTTCACGCATCATGCAAGCCGCCAATGATACGTTTAATACTATTTTGGCTTTGAGGTAGGAGATATAAATGTTGACTCGTATTTCTAGCTTTCATAATTATCAGTCAGTACAAAATGACTTTCGCCGCCAAGAAAACAAGGTGCATCATAATCAAGCACAACTGGCTTCCGGTAAGAAATTACAGTCGGCGAGTGATGATCCTTTGGCGACGCATTATTTACAAAACATCGGCCAGCAATCTGAGCAACTTAAACAGTATGTCGATGCGATCACTCTAATTAGAAACCGCCTTGAACATCATGAAGTCATGGTCGCCAACTCGGAAGGGTTCGCGGATGAAGCAAAACGAACCGTGATGGAAATGATTAACGGTGCACTTTCTCCGGAAGACCGCTTAGCGAAGAAACGTGAAATTCAAGAGCTATCGAATAATCTTCTACATTTAGCGAATACTCAAGATGAGTCAGGTAACTACACATTTTCAGGAACCAAGCCCAAGAGCCAGCCATTTTTTCAAGATAATGAAGGGAATGTTTCTTATCAAGGTGATGACTATCAAAGAAAGATGCGAGTAGCAACGAGCTTTGAAATGGCAATGAACGATCCGGGCAGTAAGTTGTTTATGGAAATAGATAACCCGTTCGGTGATTACGAACCTCAGTATGACCTTGAACCAGCCTCTGAGTTATTGCTAGGGCGTGCAACTAATACAGCTGACGATAGTGCAACTTATAAAGTCACTTTTGTTGATATGCAGACGGGCAAGTTCGCTTATCAGCTTGAAAAAGACGGTGCAGTGGTTGCTGCAGAAGATTTTGACCCTTCGAAGGGAGTTGTTTATGAAGGTTTGAATATCCAATTCAAAGGACAGATCACGAAAGGTGACTCGATCACTTTAGAGCCGAGAGAGACATTCTCTATCTTTGATACGTTCAAAGAGACCGCCGAACAGGCAGAAAATCCTGTATCAGATGCATCGGCAACGGCAAAGTTGCACCAAATGACCGAAGAATTTCATGCCGCGTTTATTCATTTGACTAAGGCGAGAACGGATGTCGGTGCTCGTTTGAGTACATTGGATATTCAAGAGCAGCAACATGAAGATTTTAAGTTGTCTTTAGCGAAAGCAAAAAGCAATTTTGAAGACTTGGACTATTCGAAAGCCATCATTGAATTCAATGAAAACTCTCGAGCGCTACAAGCTTCACAACAAGCGTTTGGCAAGACGAAAGACCTGACCTTGTTTAATTATATTTAGCTATGAACAGCCGTTAATCTGGGGTTAATTCTCTGCCGTATGTGCTATGCCATATGTGCGAATAATTCTATGGATTGCCACTTTTTTGTTCAGTGTGGCATGTTTGAAAAATAGCGGCAAAAAACGGCAACGAGAGAAATCAATATCTTATTTTCTCGACTTGATATAATTAGCTCCTATGGGGGTTGTGGTTTAAGTGTTTGTTTTTTATGTTTATTTTAAGTTTGTTGGAATTAAAATAAAAGTTGGCACACAACATGCTTTTATAATTTTCATAAATGATTAATACAGATCTTAAACCTTATCTAGGGTTTATCGCGTAATACACGGTCAGTGCTTATCCATATGAGAGTAAAGCTGGCCGCTTCGCAGTGACTTTGCGAACTCATAAGGAGAGCAATATGGCTATTAATGTAAGCACTAACGTATCTGCTATGACAGCACAGCGATACTTGAATAAATCGTCTAATGACTTAGCG
Source organism: Vibrio sp. FF145 (assembly GCF_041439075.1). NCBI lineage: Bacteria > Pseudomonadati > Pseudomonadota > Gammaproteobacteria > Vibrionales > Vibrionaceae > Vibrio > Vibrio sp. FF145. Next base: position 1,726 of record NZ_JBGONH010000028.1, on the reverse strand, counting down.
ACTTCTATGGAGCGTTTGTCATCAGGTCATAAAATCAATAGCGCAAAAGATGATGCGGCAGGCCTGCAAATCTCGAACCGCTTAACCGCGCAATCACGTGGTCTGGATGTAGCAATGCGTAATGCTAATGATGGTATTTCGATTGCTCAGACAGCAGAAGGTGCGATGAATGAATCAACGAACGTATTACAACGCATGCGTGACTTGGCGATTCAATCATCAAACGGCACCAACTCTCCGGCAGAGCGTCAAGCGCTAAACGAAGAGACAATGGCACTTCAAGATGAGCTTAACCGTATCGCAGAGACCACTGCTTTCGGTGGCCGTCGTCTATTGAATGGTTCATTCGGTGAAGCTTCATTCCAGATTGGTTCAAACTCTGGTGAAGCTATGATCATGGCGTTAACCAGTATTCGTGCTGATGACTTCCGCATGGGAGGAACGACGTTCGACTCTGAACACGCTAAAGACAATAGTTGGGAAGTTCCACCAACAGCAAAAGACCTTAAGTTTGAATTTAAAACTAAAGCGGGTGAAGCCATTGTTCTCGATATAAGCGCCAAAGTGGGTGAAGATATCGAAGAACTAGCAACTTACATTAACGGCCAATCTGATCTAGTGAATGCGTCTGTGACGGATGAAGGTCGCATGCAAATATTTGTTGCGGAACCTGATTTAGAAGGCGCGATGTCGATCTCGGGCAGTTTAGCCTCTGAGCTAGGCCTTAAAAGTGAAGGTCGAACTTCATTGGTTCAGGATATCGACTTGAATACCGTTGCTGGTTCACAAAACGCAATCGGTGTAATTGATTCTGCGATGCAGTATGTCGATTCACAGCGTGCTGATTTGGGTGCGAAGCAGAACCGTTTGAGCCACAGTATTAATAACTTGGCAAATGTTCAAGAGAACGTAGACGCTTCAAACAGCCGAATCAAAGATACAGATTTTGCGAAAGAGACAACGCAAATGACCAAAGCTCAAATTCTGCAACAGGCAGGTACATCAATACTTGCTCAAGCAAAACAGTTGCCTAACTCTGCAATATCACTATTGCAATAGTTATTGGTTGAACTTGCTACTCGTGTTCAGACGTGAACTGCGTAGCAAGGGAAACTGGCAAGCATACTTACTATCGGGTGTTTAGCTCTCTCATCTCTCACCTGCTATCCATTTTTACGGTAAGAATGCAACGGCGCGTCGGAAATGTGTTCATTTCTCGATGATCTCCGCACAGGCTCTGACACGCCAACTAGCCCCGTTTCCTTAACAGGAAAAGGGGCTTTTTCCTTTCTATTTCTACACTTTTATTTTCTTTTAGATCGTCTAGTTTACCTTTCAAATCCGCAAAACCTCGATCTCACTTATCTGTTTCACGACAAACAACTCAACTCTTTGTATAAGAAGCATACCAATCTGAGCTCTTTGGCGACTATTCATTTCTCTATATAGGATAACTCAAATAGTGATTAGTGTGTTTTTTGAACACTTTTAAATGCATTCTCAATTGAAGGCTGCCACTGTTATAAAAAATGTGAGATTTTAAGTGTCTGATAAATTTGATTTTAATATTTAATTTGTGGTTTTTTGAAAGTTTTTCTAAAGCTTCTGAATTTTGAGCCGTTATTAAAAGTAACTTAGAGATAACTATTTGGTTTTCCGAGACGTCGGAAACCGCTATACCGGAAAATCAATTGGAGAAATCACCATGGCAGTGAATGTAAATACC
>NZ_JBGONH010000027.1:0-67170 GCF_041439075.1 Vibrio sp. FF145 | reverse complement strand
TCCGCATGCAGGGTGGTGTGGGGGCTGGAGGGTAAATACCTCCGGCTACCCGATTATGCGCGTAGACTGACAACTTTTTGCCATACTCCAACATTATTACCACTTATTGGATAATAAAATGAAGCAACTTTTGCAAATTCTGCTTTATTAAATGCACCTTCACTTGCTTCATTTCCCTCACGAATAGTACACTGAATAATTCTCGCATTTAAATTTGTAACCGAATGATCTAAAGCTTTATTAATAAGTAATGTACTCAGGCCTTTTCCGCGAAAGTCCTTTTTTACCGTTAAATGACAGACCTCAGTTTGATACCATTGAACTTTCTTACATTCAAGAAATCCTTTTACTACACCATTTTCCTCTTCGTAAATGTAATTTTCTTTCGATTCTAAAATCTTATTCGCTGTATAATTAACAACTAATTGATTCTCTTCATTTAATAAATTTGATATTTGTTCTGCTATCTCTTTTTTCATACGAATACTTCTAATTTTTTGATAAACAAACTCATGACATCATAAGCGCATAACAGCTCTTAGACAGAAAAATTCTGCATTTAAATATAGAATTTTTCTATCTAGTATCTTGATGAAGTTAACCATACCCCGTTTTTATGAAAACTAACAGCAACTTAAGCACTACGAGCATCTGCCTGCATCCCAAAACACAGACTTTTTCTATATAGCATGAATTGATGTGCCAAACTGCAATTCATGTACATATAACCAGTTAAAATTAAAATGCAAAAATCACCATTTCTAGCCTATATACAAGAGTATATGTTGGGGAGACACTATGCTCTTCGTACTACACAGGCGTACATTTATTGGATTCACCAGTACATTCTTTATCATAATAAAAAGCATCCCAGAAATTTGACGTCGAGGCATGTAGAAGACTTCCTGACGCACTTAGTTGTTGATAGGAAGTCAGCACAGAAAACGCAGAGCCTAGCCCTCAATGCGATAGTCTTTTTATACAAAGAAATCATCCAGGAACCCATTGAACTTGATATGCAGTTTCGCCGTTCAGACAAATCCCGAAAGTTGCCAACGGTTATGACGCCAGAAGAAATTGGCAGGTTCTTTAACCACTGCTCACCTAACTTCAAATTACCTTACCAATTAATGTATGGGTCAGGCCTACGGTTGATGGAGTGTCTACGCTTACGAATGCAAGACATCGACTATGACTACAAATCAGTGCGAGTGTGGCAAGGAAAAGGAGGAAAGAACCGTATAGTGACAATAGCCCCCGAGCTTTTCCCTTCAATCAAGCTACAACAACAGAAATCCGCAGAATACTATCAGCAAGATATACATGATAAAGCTTTTTCTGGCGTATACCTGCCCGACTCTCTAGCTAAAAAATACCCGAGTGCAGAAAGAAGCTTAAATTGGCAATTTCTTTTTCCTTCTGCTCGTCTGGCACCCGATTTGCGAACAGGTGAATTACGTAGGCATCATATTCATCCAACAGCACTACAAAAACACATTAAGGTCGCTAGCCAAAAAGCCGACATTGAGAAAAATATTTCCTGCCACACTTTAAGGCATTCATTTGCGACGCACCTTCTTCAAAGCGGTGCTGATATTAGAACAGTTCAAGAACAGCTTGGACATACCGTTCTAAAAACAACGCAAATATATACTCACATCATAGATAGAGGAGCCAACGGCGTAATTAGTCCACTATCAAAAATATTCGTTAAGTAATTGTCGGGGAATCTCCGGTTCCGAGGTTTCGTAAACTTAGCGGTTAACCACTCACTTACATACCTTTACTTACCAAACCATGAAACTTGCTAAATTAGATGCTGACTTTTACTTATCGCTCTAGCCGTAACTTCAGTATTGTTACGCGCCATCAATGATATACATAAGGAAATGAAAATGAAGCGAATTGAGCAACTACCAATGCCACCCACTTCTGGTGTTTTAGGACATGTGAGCTATTTAAAACAGCCCAATGTTCATCAGCAAATGTTGTGTTGGATTAAAGAATACGGTGCTCATTTTCGTTTAAAACTAGGCATGAAAGATGTACTTGTATTGTCTGATGCAGCTCAAATCAAGTCCGTGCTAAAGTCTCGACCTGAGGAGTTTCGCCGCCTAAAGAATATCGAGAGTGTCTTTGATGAAGTCGGTCTTAATGGCGTATTCTCTGCTGAAGAGGAACGTTGGAAGCATCAACGAAAATTAACAGAACCTATGTTTCAGCCGGGTCATCTGAAAAATTTTCACCCTCAGCTAAGTGTGATTACGGAGCGTTTGGGAAAGCACCTTGAAATGCTAGCGGAATCAGGAGAAGTGGTCGAACTCGTAGCAGAGTTTAAAAAATACACGGTTGATGTAACATCTCTGCTAGCGTTCGGGGAAGACTTTAACTCTATAGAACAAACAACTGTGCCACTAAGTAAAAGCTTACAAAACGTATTTCCGGTAATAAATCAACGCTGTAGTTCTCCAATTCCATTGTGGCGTTTTTTCAAAACGAAAAAAGACAAGCTGTTTGATACCAGTTTGGAAGACATAGGGCATTTCGTTTATGGGTGTATTGAAAAACAACGCGCTCGTCTGGTTCACGAACCAGCCCTTAAAGACTCACCAGAGAACATGCTGCAAATCATGTTATTGGAACAAGAACAAGATTCCTCATTAACTGACCAAGATATTGTTGCAAATGCTATTACCCTTCTATTAGCAGGTGAAGATACCACAGCGAATACACTGGCATGGATGGCATTCTTAGTCAGCAGCAATCGCAGTAGTGAGTTGGCCTTACAAGATGAACTTGACGCCCTAGGGAAGAGAAAAGTCTTAGAATGGCCGCTTCCTCGAACACCTTATATGACAGCGGTGATGTATGAAGCCATGCGATTAAAGCCGGTAGCACCACAACTTTATTTGGAACCCACACGAGACACTCAGATTGGTGACATCGAAGTAAAAAAAGGCACACCTGTTTTTGTAATGCTACACGCGAATGGTTTTGACCCTGATTTATTTGAAGATCCAACAACGTTTAACCCGAATCGTTGGGTAGAAAAAGATGGCGCTTCGTTCTCTAACCTTCAGCCGTTTGGTGGAGGAGCAAGGCTATGCCCTGGACGCTCATTGGCCATGATGGAAATTAAACTCGCCTTTCATACATTGTTTAATGAATTCAGCATTGAGCCACAACAAGCCCCTGAAACTGTGGTTGAACAGTTTGCGTTCACGATGTCTCCCGTTGGGTTTAATGTAAAAATAACCAAGCGAAGCTAGCTTACAAATAGACGTATCGAGAGCCAATGATAAAGCCGAACTATCGGCTCTTTTCGTCTATTTCAACTCATCCAACACTTCATAGCATTCCGTGTCTATTTTCAGATAAGTACCTTGATCTAAAGCTATCGTGTGAAATTCTGGGTCACCCGCATCATTAACCAAATTGACTTCAAGCCAAATTTTGCCAAATTCATCGATATACCAAACTCGCCACAAAAGATTAGACTGTACAAGCAGCTGATAAAGCTTGTAGGTCATATACAAGTCTGAACCCGCTTTCTGTGATGCTTCAATGAGATCATCAGGAATACTAGCGACTTGAACTAAATAATTCACTTCAATCATAAAGCCTCAAATTATTAAATTACAAAAAAACAAGTTACAACAAAACCCAGTGAGAGACATGCTTTCCACCGCCTATCTCTAACACTCTATAGATACTCTTTAATGGCAGAGATGCCATGCCAAGTGCGTCTACTCGTATATTTTCCCATTATGCTTTAGCCAGCCATGAGCATGGTGATTCCGAGGATCTTTGTGGGTCCAGTGCATCACGCCACCTTTCTTGTTCCATTCATACTCCCCATAAAATTCAACTCTATCGCCCTTTCTCAATCCCTGAATACGAGGAGCTAAATCAATATTATGTGCCACCAGCAAAGTTTGTCCGCTGTCGAGCCTTAAGATAAACTTCTGATGTCGAGAGCCTTTATTATCGTCTGGAAGTAATCGTGAAACTAAACCCGACCCACGTACTTGAACATCACTTTTGTGATTTTGGTAAGCTTGCTTCAGTCGCGCATCATTGGCCTGAACATGGCTGACACCAAAGCAGAGCAATACCAAAAATAGAGTAATAAACTTTTTCATTCCTTTTATTCCTTTCTTTTCCATACAGGGATATCCATTGAGACTACAAATCTACGTAAGTATCAATTTAACGATGCTTATACTGAGTAGGGCAATAACCTCTAGATACATCTGAGCTACGAAGTTTTACGTGCTTGGTGGAGCGACCAGAAACGCGAGTACGCCACAACTTGAAACTGCCAAGCTTCAAACGACTGCGCATCAAGCGAATCACCTCTGATTCATTTAAACCAAATTGCAGTTCTATTGCTTCAAACGGCGTTCTGTCTTCCCACGCCATTTCAATAATTCTTGATTCAGTCTCTTTAGATAACATCTTTGCCTACTCATCTTCAATTAAATGAACAGAAATACGTTCCTTCTTGCTCATTAGATCAAAGACTTATCGCTTAAATTGAAAAACCCCAACATCCAAAAAGCAACGGCAGAATTACTAATCCATCAAGTCATCAAGTCCGTTTATGGCTAAAGATTAAAACAGGATGCCGAAGATGCGACATCGCAATAACCTGAACCAATACAAAGTAATTTCGAAAAAACGTAAAACCACAAACCACACTAGTTCGATTTGTAACCACTTATTACATTGAATTTTTTTAAATAAATCCCTACCCAAAAGTATACTGAACGGTGGTCACATTACACCATACTTATCATAGGTAATACGACCACCCACCCTCTTATTCATCACATTTTGGAATGCCAAAATCATTCAATTGAACTCATCAACACAGCTTATTGATTAAGCAATTGAACTCATAACGTAGACCCTGTACGCTTACACTATGCACACGGTTACTTAATGGAGATCACAATGAACGAACTACTGACAAGCGCCATGGAACAGAAACAACGAACAACAGTGACCAGTTTATTCGCAAGGAATGGATTTAAGATCGCAGCCACTGATTTTGATGATGTGACTTTCGAACGTGAAAGCGTATTGGTCAATGTTCGATTCGATGCATCTTCCAACGTCGAATCAATTTCGGTTCTTAACGACTAACGAGAGACTCGATGCAAGTAGGTCGCTAGAATGATTGAATGAACAACATTCGGCTCATTTTAGCGCATCTTGCTAGCTGTCCTTTGCTACTTCATCACCATCCTCTTCTCTTCCGAAAGCCCCCGAGTGACAATTAAGCCAATAACTCGCAATTCCATGAGCTTGGCTTATATTTATTAATACCCTTTGAACAAAAATTCGAAATGATGCCTATGTTCCTAACTCGGTTAATTTATGTCAGCACACTTTCCGAATGTTGTGATTCCAAAGCACTGGATGAAATACTCACTATCTCACGAGACCACAATCGGCAGAGCCATCTAACAGGGCTTCTCAGTCATAATCAAAAGTACTTTCTTCAATGCATTGAAGGTTCTAGGGAGGCGGTAAACCATACCTACAATCACATCCTAAACGATAAGCGGCACGAGAGAGTGACCATACTGTATTTTAAGGAAGTTAATTGTCGAGAGTTTGGAGATTGGTCGATGGGAGACATTCCGCAGTCTAATTTGACTGAACTGTTGAACTTACAATTTTCGACTTCGGATCAATTTAACCCATACGAAATGTCTGGCGAAAGTGCTTATAAAATGCTTTTAGAGTTAAAGCAAAATTTGCCGTCTGAGTGACCTAACTTTCAAACGGCAAGCCTTAAAAACGATGATGTCGATTCAAGGGTAAGTCATCCTCTTTCAAGCCCGAGTTCATACTCGGGCTATTCGTTCAAAAATCCCAGTCATCGTCTTCGGTCGCGACAGCTTTACCTATGACATAAGAAGATCCTGAACCAGAAAAGAAGTCATGATTTTCGTCAGCATTGGGCGACAGGGCGGCCATGATAGCAGGGTTAACCTGACATAACTCATCCGGGAACAATGCTTCAAACCCGAGATTCATCAACGCTTTGTTAGCGTTATAATGTAGGAAGTGCTTAACATCTTCAGTTAAGCCAACAGGATCATAAAGCGATTCGGTATATTGTGTTTCGATTTCATAAAGAGAGAACATTAATGAATAAGCTTCATCCTTAACTCTCGCCTGTTCTTCCTCATTAAGAGATTGGTAAGCAAGTTGGAATTTATATCCAATGTAGTAACCATGAATCGCCTCATCACGAATAATCAGACGGATCAAATCCGCTGTATTGGTCAGTTTTGCCCGACTCGACCAATGCATGGGTAGATAAAACCCAGAATAGAATAAGAAACTCTCTAGAAAAACACTGGCCACTTTTTTCTTTAGCGGGTCGCCTTCAGCCAAATAATCATCGAGGATAATCTGTGCTTTTTTCTGTAACAGAGGGTTCTCTTCAGCCCAGCGAAACGCTTCATCAATTTGCGGCGTAGTACACAAAGTTGAGAATACAGAAGAGTAGCTACGAGCATGAACGGCTTCCATAAACGCGATGTTGGTTAATACCGCTTCTTCATGAGGTGTTCTCGCATCTTCCATCAAGGCTGGCGCACCCACCGTATTCTGAATCGTGTCGAGTAACGTTAAACCGGTAAAAACTCTAATCGTTAGCGTTTGCTCTTCTTCAGTTAGTTGCTTCCATGTTTGAATATCATTGGATAAAGGTACCTTTTCAGGCAGCCAAAAATTAACCGTCAGGCGATTCCAAATCTCTAGATCTTTGCCATCAATCATACGATTCCAGTTAATCGCTTGAACGGGTCCGGATTCCATCTTTTTCATTGCGTTTATCCCTTTATTACAGTGAGCACGACACGCACCCTTCGACTTGAGTACCTTCTAATGCTTTCTGTCGCATTCGGATGTAGTAAAGCGTTTTAATTTTCTTTTTCCATGCGTAGATCTGAGCTTTGTTGATATCTCTCGTCGTTACCTCATCGTCAAAAAACAAAGTTAATGAAAGGCCTTGATCAACATGTTCAGTGGCCGCCGCATAGACATCGATTATTGCCTTAGGGCCTATGGAAAAGGCATCACGGAAGTACTCTAAATTGGAGTTATTCAAATACGGCGCAGGGAAGTAAACTCGCCCAATTTTACCCTCTTTTCTTATCTCCACTTTAGCGGTAACGGGATGAATAGAAGCGGTAGAGTCGTTGATATAGCTAATTGAGCCTGTAGGAGGAATGGCCTGTAAGTATCGGTTGTATAGCCCTGAGCTCATGACGAGTTGTTTCAATTCGCTCCACTCAGACACTGTGGGTATTCGTATATCTAAACGGCTAAAGAGATCTTGGACCACGTCCAATTTTGGCGAGAAATCCTGCTGCAAATATTTGTCGAAGAAAGACCCATCACTGTAACTAGAATCTTCGAACCCTTTGAACGTACTCTTTTTCTCTTGTGCCAACTTATTGGAAGCCACGAGACAGTGATATAAAACACAGGCAAAATAACTGCTGGTGAAATCAATGGCCTCTGGTGAATCATAGTGAATGCGTTCTCGAGCCAAAAAACCATGCAAGTTCATCTGACCTAAACCAATAGCATGACTTTCATCGTTGCCCTTTCTTATCGAAGGAACACTGTTGATTGCGCTCATCTCTGACACTGCATTTAATGCTCGAATTGCGGTATCAACGGTTTGAGATAGTCGACCTCCATCCAAGGCTTTAGCAATATTGATCGAGCCTAAATTGCACGAAATATCTCGCCCGACATGACTATAGTTCAAGTCATCATCATAATTTGACGCCTCGTTGACCTGCAATATTTCCGAACACAAGTTAGACATATTTACACGCCCCTGAATGGGGTTAGCCTGGTTAACCGTATCTTCGAACATAATGTATGGATAGCCCGACTCAAATTGGATCTCGGCAAGCGTTTGGAAAAGGCCTCTTGCACTCATTTTCCCTTTGCGGATCCTCGGGTCGTCCACCATTTCATGGTACTTCTCCGTCACGCTAATTTCAGAGAAAGGTACGCCATACACTCGCTCAACATCATGAGGAGAAAACAAGTACATATCTTTGTTTTGCTTGGCTAATTCCAGAGTAATATCGGGAATGACAACACCAAGGCTCAAGGTCTTAATTCTGATTTTTTCATCTGCATTTTCTCTTTTTGTATCAAGAAATTGCATGATGTCTGGATGGTGAACATTGAGATAGACAGCACCCGCGCCTTGCCTAGACCCCAATTGGTTTGCATACGAGAAACTGTCTTCAAGCAATTTCATCACAGGGACGACACCTGAACTTTGATTTAAGATCCCCTTAATGGGCGCACCTTGCTCTCTTAAGTTCGTCAGAAGTAAAGCTACACCACCGCCACGACGTGAGAGTTGCAACGATGAGTTAATCGCACGACCGATGCTCTCCATATTGTCTTCAATTCTCAACAAAAAGCAGGAGATCAATTCACCACGGCTCTTTTTGCCGGAGTTAATAAAAGTGGGCGTAGCCGGTTGAAAGCGCTGATGAATGATTTCTTCCATTAGTGCCAGTGCAAATTCACAGTCACCACGAGCCAGTAACAGTGCAGTCATAACCACTCGGTCTTCGAACCTTTCTAAATATCGCTTACCATCACGAGTTTTCAGTGCATAGGAAGTAAAAAACTTATAAGCACCTAAGAACGTTCGGAATCGAAATTTGGCTTGATAGGCATTTGCCCAGATTTGATGAAGAAAACTACGATCATATTGCTCAATAACTTGAGCCTCGTAATATCCCTCTCTAAGCAAATAGTCGATCTTCTCGTCTAAATTATGAAAGAAAACGGTATTTTGATTAACGTGTTGTAAGAAAAACTGTCGAGTCGCTTGCTTGTCTGCCACAAACTGAATCGTCCCTTGTTCATCAAGTAGATTCAACATTGCGTTTAAAGCATGGTAGTCAAGGGACTCGTTCTCAAAGTGGTTATCCATGATGTTTCCAAAATTGTTCTAACCCATTTGTCACGATATCAATATCGCTCTGGGTTCCAGATAGTTCGAAACGGTACAACAGCGGCACATTGCATTTTTCAGCGACAATGGCACCTCCGCGAGCAAAAAGAGCTCCAAAGTTTCGATTTCCCGATGCAATCACACCTTTAATCAATGCTCGATTATTCGGGTTATTCAATAGACTTATAACGGAGTTAGGCACAGCTCCTCGCCCCTCACCATCGGCATAAGTCGGGCATATGAGTACAAATGGTTGCTCAATCTCTAGCGTCCTTCCATTGGCCTCAGTAGGAAGCCTGATCGCAGGTAATCCTAGCTGTTCGACAAACCGCTTCGTATTCCCCGAAGCGCTAGAGTAATAAACAATCATTAACCCAACGCGCTGATCATGTCAGGTCTAAAACCAGACCAGTGGCGGTCATTGGCCACAACCACGGGAGCTTGTCGATAACCCATTGATTGAACTCTTTCCATTGCGATTTCGTCGCACGTTAAATCAACAACTGTATGCTCAATACCTTTGCTCTGTAACGCCTTAACCGTTGCTGTGCATTGCACACACTGTGGCTTGGAATAAACGATGACATCCATATTATACAACCTCAATTAAATCTTAATGATAATCATTACCAATGTATATTGGCACATATAGTATTTGGGATTTATGTTTTGTCAACATATTGATCCTCGACTTAAAGACCATAGACAATACATGGTTGATATGCAAATGATAATCAATATCATCTATTGTCACCAGTCAAATATGGAGCAGTAAGGTGAGTATTTCGAGTTCCGGTTCTAATGACATATCCATACATGATATGGAGTGGCAAGGCGTCACGTTAAGTGAAAGTGCCGCAAACAGAATTTCCCAGTTATCACATGGGCAAAAGCACTTCCACCTCACGGTTAAGTCCTCTGGCTGTACGGGGTTTGCATATGAAGTGGCGCTGATCGATTCGCCATCCGATGACGACATCAAGTACGAATCACATGACGTCATTTTCTATATTGCACTCAAAGCCCTACCTATGATCGATGGCACAGAGATCGACTTTGTGCGTCAGGGTTTAAACAGTAATTTTGTATACAATAATCCCAAAGTGAAGAACCTTTGTGGATGTGGCGAGAGTTTTGGAGTTTAACCATGTGCGCATTAGAAACGCAGCCTGAAGTTACAGAGTTACTGCAGAGCAGTCACTATCGTGAAGGTTTCTACACTGAGTTATCTTCAGATACTTTGTCGAAGGGAATCAACGAACAAGTCGTTCGAGCAATCTCCGCAAAACGTAACGAACCCGAATGGATGTTGGAGTTTCGTCTCAAAGCATTCCGTAAATGGCGAACGATGAAGGAACCGCATTGGTTAAAAGCCGATTATCCAGACCTAAATTACCAAGATTACAGTTACTACTCCGCGCCAAGTTGTTCTAGCTGCGACAAAGATAGTTGTGATAAAGATAGTGATGATGGCTCGAATGAATTTTTAACCGAAGAAGTCGAGACAGCCTTTGAAACACTGGGGATTCCAGTTAGAGAAGGTTCAGAAATTGCTGTCGATGCAATCTTCGATTCAGTTTCCGTCACCACTACCTATCAAAACGAACTGAAAGAACTCGGGATCATCTTCTGTTCATTCAGCGAAGCTATCCAAGAATACCCTGAACTTGTGCAACAATACTTAGGCACCGTTGTTCCACCTGAAGATAACTTCTTTGCAGCTTTGAATGCCTCTGTTGCCTCTGACGGCACTTTTGTTTACATCCCTAAAGGTGTGAGATGCCCAAGAGAACTCTCTACCTACTTTCGAATAAACCAAGCAAAAACAGGCCAGTTTGAAAGAACAATTTTAGTGGCTGATGAGGACTCATACGTCAGCTACATTGAAGGTTGCTCTGCCCCGATGAGAGATACCTATCAGCTTCACGCCGCCGTCGTAGAAGTCATCATTCACAAGCGTGCTGAAGTTAAATATTCCACTGTGCAAAACTGGTTCTCAGGAGCAGAGGAATCACAAGGCGGCATACTCAACTTCGTAACCAAACGTGCGGTTTGCGAAGGCGAGTACAGCAAAATGTCTTGGACTCAATCAGAAACAGGTTCTGCGATAACGTGGAAGTACCCAAGCGTGATTCTCAAAGGCGATTACTCTGTAGGTGAGTTTTTCTCCGTCGCTTTAACGAATGGCGTTCAACAAGCCGATACCGGCACTAAGATGGTTCATATAGGAAAACACTCTCGCTCTACCATCATTTCAAAAGGGATTTCAGCAGGCAAAAGCCAGAACAGTTACCGAGGACTGGTTAAGGTCACCCCTAACGCAGAAGGTGCGAGAAACTTCACTCAGTGCGATTCAATGTTAATCGGCGCTGAATGTGGGGCTCACACTTTTCCTTATATCGAAGTCAAAAACCCGTCTGCTCACGTTGAACACGAAGCGACGACCTCTCGAATTGGCCAAGATCAACTGTTTTACTGCACCCAAAGAGGGATCAGTGAAGACAACGCCATATCCATGATCGTCAATGGTTTTTGTAAAGACGTATTTTCAGAATTACCACTCGAATTCGCTGTTGAAGCGCAGAAACTTCTATCAATCAGCCTCGAGCATAGTGTGGGATAAAATGTTAGAAATTAAAAATTTACATGTCAGCGTTGAAGAAAATACTATCCTAAAAGGTATCAACCTAACCGTTAAACCTGGTGAAGTTCACGCAATTATGGGGCCTAATGGGTCAGGAAAAAGTACCCTATCCGCCACACTGGCAGGCAAGGATGATTACGAGGTCGTCAGTGGTGAGATTGTTTTCAAAGGTCAAGATCTTACAGAGCTAGATCCAGAAGAAAGAGCCGGTGAAGGGGTATTTTTAGCCTTTCAGTACCCTGTCGAAATTCCAGGTGTCAGTAACAAACTCTTTCTAAATACAGCTCTCAACGAGGTTCGTGAATATCGAGGCTTAGAACCGATCGATCGTTTTGACTTTGAAGATCTATTGGAAGAAAAAGCGCAATGACATTCTACAAATGGCGGTGCTCTCACCTGATCTTTGTATACTAGACGAGACTGACTCAGGTCTAGATATTGATGCCCTTAAAGCCGTCTCTGAAGGTGTAAACGCGCTACAGAATGAACAACGAGCTTTCATTTTAGTCACGCACTATCAACGTATCCTCAATTACATCAAACCAGATTTCGTGCACGTGTTGTACCAAGGAAAGATTGTAAAATCTGGTGACCACACGTTAGCTCAAGAATTAGAAGAGAAAGGCTATGGGTGGATCATTGATGAACAATAAACATTCATTGCTTGATTCATTTGAAACCCTTGTTCGACCGCATGAGTGGCAAAAAAAGCAATGGTCTAAATTGCTTGGAGTCGAGCAACCGTCCCCTCAACATGAGGACTGGAAATACACGTCTCTTGACCGATTAAACGAACTAGAGCTAAGCAGCGCACCACAACAGTCGACAGCTAACACGCCATACAACAAATTCAGTTTAGACATTGATGCTTATCGATTAGTCTTCGTCGACGGCTTCTTTTTAGCTCGATACTCCGACTGGATTCCAAAAGTTCGAGTGACTCCCATCGGTGCACTCTCTCCAATTGAGATCGATGAGCTATCTCGTTCAATCAAGCCAGACGCTTTTACCTATATTACTGATGCTACCGCTTCAAGTGGCATATCAATCGAAGTCGAAGCTAACACGCAGATATCGAAACCTATTTATCTTCTGCATATCAATTCCGAAAAACAAGGTGATGTATCAAGCTACAGAAGTCATATTGAAGTCGCAGATCATGCGGAAGTCACCGTCATCGAACACCATGTTTCACAAGGTAGTGGTGGAGGCGTAACATTATCTCGCTTAACACAACACGTTGGTTGTGGTGCTCACTACCATCACACTAAAATTGTCGAAGAGTCCTTAAACCAACATCACTTCGGTCACAACGATTTGATAGTTAATGCGCATGCTAGCGCCTACTCTTGTTGCTTGCTCTACTCCGGCCAATTGATACGACATCAAGTAAGTTCAGAACTGACTGGCGAACAAGGTTTTGTTGCTATGGACAGTATTTCCCTACCTCAAGGTGAAGCCGTTTTTGATACTCGCACCTATTTAAAGCACAACTCTCCTCACTGTCAAAGTGAACAAAATCATAAAACCATCGCTCGAAACCAATCTAAGTCTGTTTTCGACGGCATGATCTATGTTGACCCTGCTGCGCAAAAAACAGACGGGCAAATGGACACCCACAGTCTGATTCTAGGCGATGACGCCCAAGTAAACTCTAAACCTCAATTAGAGATTTATGCCGATGATGTCAAATGCAGCCATGGTGCAACAACAGGGCAAATCGACCCAAACCAAATCAACTACTTACGCTCTAGAGGTATCCCAAAAGAACGAGCCGAGCACATGATTACCTCTGCGTTTGTCATTGGCGTTACCGAGAGAGTTAAACACCCCGCCCTAAGACAATCTGCGATAGATAAAATCAATGCGTCACTCAATAAAGGATGTCCAAATGATTGATTCGAGCGAAAATACAAGCCCTTGGTTTAATGACTTCCCAGCTCTAAGAACTCAAGTTTACGACAAGCCTTTGGTCTATTTAGACAGTGCTGCAACGGCCCAAACCCCTCAAGTCGTTATCGACCGCATGACTCAGTTTTATCAACATGATTATGCGAGTGTTCATCGCGGTGTCCATTACCTAAGCTCTAAAGCAACCGAAGAAATGGAACAAGTGAGAGAAAAACTTGCTCAGTTCATTTCAGCTAAATCCAGAGAAACTATTGTTTTTACCAAAGGGACGACAGAGGCCATCAATCTCGTTGCGAATAGCTATTTGCGCCCTAGGTTAAAAGCGGGTGACGAAATCATCGTGACGGAGATGGAGCATCACGCCAACCTTGTTCCTTGGCAGATGCTTTCTGAAATTTATAATGTCAACATTCGTGTTTGGCCAATGGCAAAAAATGGCTATTTGAATCTCAACGACCTTGTCTCGTTAATGAATACAAAGACAAAGCTGCTGGCGATTAGCCACGTATCGAATGTTCTAGGCCGCGTAAACCCAATAAAAACGATAGTCAAAGCTGCACATAAAGCAAAAGTCCCCGTGTTAGTCGACGGTGCTCAAGCTGTCATGCACGATGAAGTCAATGTGACGGACCTCGATTGTGATTTCTACGCCTTCTCTGGGCACAAACTGTATGGCCCGACAGGCATCGGCGTGCTTTATGCAAAAAAAACACATCTCGACAACATGGTGCCATGGGAAGGCGGCGGAGCCATGATCGATCAAGTGACCCTGCCTTTGGGAACCTCGTTTGGCCAAGCGCCATGGAAGTTCGAAGCAGGTACTCCGAATATTGCCGGCATTTTAGGTTTAGGCGCCGCTCTAGACTACATTGAAGCTATCGGCTTCAAAGAGATCTCTGGCTATGAAAAAAATATAATGAATTATTTGGTGGAGAGCATTAGACAGGTACCAGCAATAGAGCTCTATGGCGACGATGATAACCGCACCGGCGTTTTGGCCTTTAATATGAAAAACCAACACTCTTTTGATGTGGGTTCATTCTTAGATAGATATGGTATTGCGATTCGTACCGGACATCTCTGCGCAATGCCCCTTATAAAACGACTCGGTCAGAACTCGCTGTGTCGCGCATCGATTGGCATGTACACAAGGCCCAAAGACATAGATGCCTTGTGCCAGTCACTAAAACGAATCCACCAACTGTTAAGGTAGCTTATGTCCCCTGAAAAGCTCCAGAAAAACTTCGAGCGATGCGCTGACTGGGAAGAACGTTATATGTATTTGATAGAATTGGGGGACCGATTAGAGCCCTTCCCTGTGACAAAGATGAATAAAACACATCTTATCGCAGGCTGCCAAAGTAATGTATGGCTAGATCTTTCCATCGGTCAACAGAATAAAATGTCGATACAAGCGACCAGCGATTCTTCATTAGTTAAAGGTTTGCTGGCGTTGGTGTTGATCGCCTATAACAACCAACAACCCGCGAGCGTTCTAGAATTCGATATTAAAGACTGGTTCCGCCAGCTAGACCTAAAATCTCAGCTTAGCGCCAGTCGGAGTCAAGGCTTAGAGGCCATAATAAAACATATTCGGTGTCACGCTCGGGCTGTTTAACCTTCAATAAACAATAGCCCAGCATGATTAGATCACGACATTTTGCTTCTTCTAAAAAGCGAACATAAAAAAGCCCCAACCTAAGTTGGGGCTTCTATCTATCTATCTATCTATCTATAATTACAGCTTAAAACGGCTGATTTCATTTTCTAGTTCATTAGACAGTTCAGAAAGCTGAGCAGCTTGTTCTGCAGCTTGGTGCGCTTCACCTGCTAGCTCGTTAGATACGTCACGGATTCCTTCAGTGTTACGAGTAATCTCAGACGTTACTGACGCTTGCTCTTCTGCAGCAGAAGCGATTTGAGTCGCCATATCACTGATACGTTCAACAGCAGCATGAATTTGCGTTAAGCTAGCGGCCGCTGAGTTTGAGTCATCAACACTGGTTTCAGCAAGCGTTCGGCTATCGTTCATGATACTTACCGCTTTGCCCGTTGTACCTTGCAGTAATTCAATCGTTTGTTGAATTTCTTGAGTTGAACCGTGTGTACGTTGGCTCAAAACTCTCACTTCATCAGCAACAACCGCAAAACCGCGACCTTGTTCGCCAGCACGGGCAGCTTCAATCGCTGCGTTAAGTGCAAGTAAGTTAGTTTGTTCAGCAATGCCTTGGATATTGGACAAGATAGCGTTGATGCTATTGCCGTGCTCTTCAAGCTCAAGAATCACGTTCGTTGCAACTTGAACTTCTTGTGCAAGGTTTTGGATTGAGCTTTGAGTCTGTGTAACTTGACCCGTACCGTGCTCACACGCGCCAACAGCTTCAGATGAATTCTGTGCAGTTTGATCAGCATTACCCGCAATCTCTTGTGTTGCTGCAGCCATTTCGTTCACGGCTGTTGCTACCATATTGATTTCGTCTTGTTGCATCTGAATGCGAGCACTACGCTCTTCAGCTTGAGAAGCCGTTTGACGTGCTTGGTTACCTAGCGCAGCAGATACTTCGCTTAGCTTGATCACCATGGTGTGCATGTTGCCTACAAAACGGTTGAAGTTTTCAGCAAGCTTACCAATTTCGTCATCGCTCTTAGGCTCAAGACGTTGTGTAAGGTCGCCCTCACCTGAAGCAATTTCTTCAAGTGCCGCTGAAACACGGTTCAAATCACGGAATAGGAAGCTCACTAACCAGGACACTAATACGATTACGATTAACGTAATAATGACCGCCGTTGTGATCAACTGAGTAAGTAGTGTTGAGTGATTCGCTTCTTCTGTTGCTTTGTCCATCTGAACTGCAAAAATCCAGTTCGTATTAGGCACATTAGTGAAGTAAAGAAGCTTCTCAGCACCGCGCTCTTTGATGATCTCGATGCTACCCGTACGCACTGCGTTTTCGATGATAGGCATAGAAATGTCGTTTGAAAGCTGGCTTACAGGCTTAAGGCTCAGTGCTGAGTCTGGGTGTGCTAGGAATGTGCCGTCAGAGGCATCAATGAGCATTGCGTAAGCGTTGTCACCAACATCTAAGCTGATAACATCGTTGACTAGTTGATCAATAAGTACATCCGCACCAACAACACCAACAAGCTTACCGTTATGACGAACAGGTTCAGCAATCGTAACTAGAAGCGCTTGGGTAATCGCATCTTGATAAGCGGTTGTAATAATTTGCTTACCGGCTGCGTTTGCTTCCTGGTACCAAGGGCGTTGACGAGGATCGTAACCGGCGCGATTACGTTCAGGATGTGAACGGTACATTCCGCCTTCTGGAGTACCTAAAAAGATATCGTCAAAGCCACCCGCTACACGAGCTTGCTTAAGGAAAGGAACAACATCATCCTCTCGTGAAAAGTCATTAAATGCTGATGCGATATCGGTGCGGATATCAATCCAGTTTTTAATACCTTCAGATGCTGCTTCTGATACGCTTTCAGCTCGCAGGTATACGCCGTTACGAGTCTGTTCAAATAATTGGTTTGCTGATAACCAAGTTAACGCTGTTGCCATAACGACAACAGCAGATAGGCTAGCACCTATTAACTTCTGCTTAAGTGTTAGTTTCATGTCAAAGTTTCACGAGTAGTGGATAATCTAGCGAATACTACCCAATTTAAGCAAACGATTCGAGCTATTTCACAGTTTTACATCACATTATATTTGCAATAAAACCAAAAACTTAGCTTTCGCCAATTACTTGGCTTTTCGCCAAATTCAAGGCGCCATTTCAACGACGATTTCTACGATATATACAGTTTTACAGGCTGTAAAATGGATAAAAAAAGGCAGGAGAGTTTCCTCTTCTGCCTTTTGTTTTACTTTGTATTCGACATCAAAAAGATGAAAAATCGAATAGTAGGTAGTCTATCTTTTCTCTGTTCGCATACCCATTAGTAGGCTCACACACATCAACAATAGAATGATGGTGAATGGCAATGCTGTTGAGATTGCACCCGCTTGCAGAGCTTGAACGGCTTCAGTACCGCCAACCCACAATAGAGCTACTGCAATCGCACCTTCAAGGAACGCCCAGAATACGCGTTGAGGCACTGGCGTATCAACTTTACCACCAGCGGTAATACTGTCGATGACTAAAGAGCCCGAGTCAGACGATGTAATAAAGAATACGAGAACCAATACAACCGCAATGATTGAAAGCAGAGTACCAAACGGCAATACATCAAACATTTGGAACATTGCCAGTGATACATCAGTTAAGCCATTTTGACCTAGGGTACCAACCTTATTCACGATTTGATCAATTGCCATACCACCGAACACTGACATCCAAATGATAGTCACTGTCGTTGGAACAATCAGTACCGCTGTAATGAACTCACGAACAGTACGACCTTTAGAAACACGCGCGATAAACATACCGACAAATGGAGACCATGAGATCCACCAGGCCCAGTAGAATACAGTCCAACCATGTAACCAAGCTTCATCTTCACGACCGTGAGGGTTGCTCAACGGAATGATGTTCTCGATGTATGCCATCAATGTTGTAGGGATTGAACCTAGAGTCACTGCGTAGCCGATTAGAGCTACTAGGATAAGCAGTAGGAAAGCAACCAACATGTTGATGTTACTGATAACTTTAACGCCACCATCAATACCACGAAGTACGGATACGACCGCTAGCAAAGTTACTACGGTAATAACAATGACTTGTAACCCTAAGCCTGCCTCAATGCCGAATACATGCTGAATACCACTTGCGGCTTGCTGCGCACCAAGGCCAAGCGATGTCGCCAAACCAAACAGGGTTGCAAGTACAGCAAGAATATCAACGATGTGACCAGCCCAGCCCCACGCTCTATCACCTAAAATTGGGTAGAAGATAGAACGAATTGAAAGCGGTAATCCCTTGTTGTAAGAGAAGAAAGCCAGTGAAAGCGCCACAACACCATAAATAGCCCAAGGGTGAAGCCCCCAGTGATACATGGTTGCACCGAGTGCTAGTTTTGCAGCTTCTGGTGTATTTGCCTCTACGCCAAGTGGCGTTTCATACCAACCTGTGTAGTAAGCCGCAGGTTCTGCGACACTCCAGAACATCAAGCCAATACCCATACCTGCAGCAAACAGCATCGATAACCAAGACATGAATGAGTAATCTGCCGTTGCATCAACACCACCAAGGCGGATTTTACCAAACGGAGAAACAATCAAGCCCAAGCAAAAAATAACGAAAATATTACCGGACCAAATGAACAACCAATCAAATGAATTGATAATTTGCCATTTAACACCATCCAATGCTGACTTTGCTGAAGCGGTATCTGTAAGCAGCACACCGATCAAGAACAAAGTGATGAGTCCCGCACTGATACCAAACACTGGGTTATGAACGTCAAAACCCCATTTTTGGACGTTATCTTGACCAACAGTGTAATCCGTACTGTCGATACTGTATTTATCTATACCTTTAGTCATTATTCCTCTCTACGGAATACTTATAAGGTCTGTTGACCTCATATCCCTTACTTTCCTGTGACTGAATCACAAACTCGAACATACGATCCAAGTAGTACAAGCTGTTGTCACAATAATTCAAATACTTGGATGTCTGAAGTTTAGCAGGTTAACTTATTGTTTTCAGTAAACTAGAATCAGTTCGATGGATTTTCAAACAAAATATAGATAATCACTTATGTTTACGGCGAAAAAAAGGCCGACTAAGTCGGCCTCTATTTGAAAAAATACTTTTAGCTCAAAGCACTTTGCTGCTTAACCAATTGATTCTCTGTACGTAAACCAAGAAACAAACTTAGGCACATAAGCAATAATATGAAGGCAAATGGTAGTGCCATTGAGACTGTTCCAGCTTGTAATGCCTGAATAGATTCAGTACCACCAACCCACAGTAGAACCGCCGCAATCGCGCCGCCCATCAATGCCCAAAATACACGCTGTGGAACAGGTGCATCGACTTTTCCGCCAGAAGTAATGCTATCAATAACCAATGAACCTGAGTCTGATGAAGTGATGAAGAACACCATAATCAAACCAATCGATACCACTGAAAGCACTGAGCTCATTGGTAACGCATCATAAGTGTGGAATAGAGAAAGTGTAATATCTTGCAGACCATTTATACCAATCTCACCCACTTTATTCGCCACCTGGTCAATCGCAATACCACCGAAAATAGCCATCCAAATGATAATGACAGACGTCGGGATAAATAAGACTGCAACGATAAATTCACGAATTGTACGACCTTTAGAGATACGAGCGATAAACATACCAACGAATGGTGACCAAGACATCCACCAAGCCCAGTAGAATACCGTCCAGCCCTGCATCCAAGTTTCATCATCACGACCATGAGGATTACTTAAAGGAATAAAGTTTTCGATATAGCCCATCAATGCCGTTGGAATGGCTTTAATACCCGCCATGCCACCAGCGATGGTTACAAAGATTAGCAAGCCCAAAGCAACCAACATGTTGACGTTACTTAGAACCTTTACACCGCCGTTAATCCCGCGAACCACTGACATTGTTGCTAAGAAAGTGACCACTGCGATAACAATCAGCTGCATGCCAATACCACCATCGGTACCAAACACATGGTTAATACCACTGGTAGCTTGTTGTGCGCCTAAGCCAAGTGATGTTGCAAGGCCAAAAAGCGTTGCAAGTACAGCCACGATATCAACGATATGACCAAACCAACCCCAAGTTCTGTCGCCTAAGATAGGGTAGAAAATAGAACGGATTGAAAGCGGTAAGCCTTTATTGAAGGTGAAAAAAGCGAGGGCTAGAGCAACAACGGCGTAAATAGCCCAGCCGTGAAGACCCCAGTTGTAGATAGTTGCGCCGAGCGCCAACTTAGCCGCTTCAGGAGAATAAGCTTCAACACCAAGTGGCGTTTCATACCAGCCTGTGAAGTAAGCCACTGGCTCTGCAACACCCCAGAACATCAAACCAATACCCATTCCCGCGGCGAATAACATCGACATCCAAGATAGGTTGGAGTGCTCTGCTTTGGCATCATTGCCACCAATACGTATCTTGCCATACGGGGAGACAATGAGGGCAAAACAGAAAATAACAAAGATGTTGGCTGCCCACATGAAGAAACCATCGAAGTTACCGATGACTTTCCATTTAATTCCATCAAGTGCTGATTTTGCGGTTTCAGGGTCTGCGACTAAAAGTGCGACTAGGAAGAGAATAATCGCTCCAGCGCTGATTCCAAAGACTGGGTTATGAACATCAAAACCCCATTTCTGAACGTTATCTTGTCCTACTGTATAATCGGTATTTTCAATACTATACCTATCTTTTACAGGCTCCATGCTTCCTCTCTAATTTGTAGCGCACAGTTTGCAACATTGCATTCGGCGCTTAAATTTCGAAAAGAAGAATATCAACCTGTCGCAAAAATACTAAAAAAACCTCCAAAAAGTAGGCATAAATGGCAAAGTTAGTAATTCAATTACACTTTTCATGTAATTTAGCGTAAGATCAGTCCACAAGCCCCAAATTGATAGCATACTTAGCCAACTCTGCAGTTGAGTGAATATCAAGCTTATGCTTAATGTTTTGTCTGTGTGTTTCTACCGTTCGGTAACTGATATTTAACCCCTTCGCGATCTCTTTACTGCTCTCCCCTTTTGCCACCAATTTCAACACCGCTTCTTCACGTCTGCTCAATGGATTCTTGACAGATTGAGTCGGAGTAATCGGTTGAGTAAACAAATTCTGCGTCACTTTTTCACAGAAATAGGTCGAGCCTTGATTGACCGTTTTGATCGCCTGCACCATTTTTTCAGCGGAAATCTCTTTCAACATATAGCCGACTGCGCCCGACTGCATCACCTTCATGATGTATTCACGGTTGTTATGCATAGTCAGCATCAGCACCTTCGCATCAGGGTCTTCTTCTTTAATCAGGTGGGTTGCATCAATGCCATTCATAATAGGCATGCTAATATCCATTAGCACCACATCGGGACGTAAAGACTTAACAACCTCTACCGCTTCTAAACCATTACTGGCGGTACCTATCACACAAATATCTGGCTCGAGTTCCAATCTCGCCATAAAGCCATCCAGTACCACTTGGTGATCGTCAGCGATCACAACTCGAATAACTTCACTCATTCATTAATCCCTCTAGTGTCAGTAACACTGTAATTTCCGTTCCGAGGCCAATCTCACTCATCAGTTCAAAATCACCACCGATGAACTCCACTCGCTCTCTCATATTACGCAGACCAATCCCTCGTTTTTCCATCGCTTTATAAGTGTTGAAACCGACACCGTCGTCTTGGATCAGCAGTTGCAATACATTGCCAATTTGCTGCGCGATAACCGTCACTTTGGTCGCTTGTGCGTGCTTTTCTATGTTGTTCAAAGATTCTTGCACGACTCGATACAAGGTCGTTGCGGCTTCTGATTTCAGCTTTCCCGGCTGCGTATTAAACAAGGTTTCCACTTCAATGCTCGAGTGCGCCTGAAAATCCAACAACAACGAAGACAATGCCGCTTCTAAGCCGATATCATCCAGTGAACTTGGTCGAAGTTGATGGGAGATGTGCCTCACCTCTTCAATCGCTCGCATCAGTGAATGCTGAGACTTATTCAAGTGCGCCTTGAGATCTTCATTTTGTAACTTATTACCAAGCAGTTCTAAATGGCAACGACTTGATACTAATAATTGATTAATACCGTCATGTAGCTCTCGCGCTAAATGCTTCTTCTCGTCTTCTTGAAACATCACCGTTTTATGGGCGAGCTCTTTCAAATTATTATCCGCGATTCGATGCTCGTGCATGTTGATGGCTAAGGTCAACACGATGATCACCGCCACGGTTACGCTTAAAATGACCACAATGGAAAAGAACGTGGTTTCAATATTTTTGTTGATCGCGGCCTGCATCGAAGCCACTTCTTGATGCACGTCTTCAATATATAAACCCGTGCCAATCATCCAATCCCAACGTTCTAGCCAAGCGGCATAGCTCAGCTTAGACACCACTTCTCCGGTTGACGGCTTTTGCCAAAGGTATTGGTGAAATCCTCCTCCGGTTTGCGCTTCCTTCAACAGCGCTTCGATTAGGAAGTCGCCATCTTCATCTTGCAGTTGAAGTAGGTTTTGCCCAATCAACTCTGGCTGGATTGGATGAACTAAATTGGTTCCGTGGCGATCATACGCAAAGAAGTAACCGTCAGAGCCATACCTAAGTTTAGACAATATGGTTCGAACTTCTCTTTTGGCTTGGGCTTCTTGGATATCGGGATCGTTGTAGATATGTTCGATGGCATCAAATGCGAGATCGACAGTGTCTTTGAGGGCGTTTTCACGCGACTTGATTAAGCTGTCTCTGAAGATCTCGATCTCTTTCGCACCCAACGTCTTAGTTTGATGCAACGAGATCCAACTAATGCTCGCCGTTACTAGCAGCAACGGGAGTAGCGTCAGCAAAATCAGCTTAGCTTTTAGAGGCATTCCTTTCCCTCACAAAAAACGGCTTACTGAACATCAATAAGCCGTTTTACTTTATCAATTTATAGATAGCCGTTGAAACATATCATTCACATTCTAGGCTTCACTCACATTCCATAGAAAGATGGGAAAGCGAGAAGTGATCCAAGTACGAGGATTTGAATCAGAATGAACGGCATCACGCCTCGGTAGATGTCCTTTGTGGTGACGCCTTTCGGTGCTACCCCTTTCAAATAGAACAAACTGAAACCAAATGGCGGTGTTAAGAATGAGGTTTGCAGGTTCATTGCAATAAGGATAGCAAACCAAGTCATGTTGATACCCATCAATTCAGCCACTGGCGCAATGATTGGGACGATGATGAAACAGATCTCTACGAAGTCGATGAAGAAACCCAGAATCAAAATAACCAACATGGTGATGATCAAGAAGCCCCACTTCTCACCTGGCAGCTGCAACATCCACTCTTCAACCAGATAATCACCACCGGTATAAGTAAACGCCATCGAGAATGCCGTAGCACCAAGTAGGATAGCAAAAACCATCGCGGTCACTTTAACTGTCTCTTTCGACGCAGCAAACACCATCGACCAACTAAATTGACCGTATAACAGTGCAAGAACCAATGCACCTGCACCACCTAACGCTGCCGATTCAGTTGGCGTTGCTACACCAGCAAAGATAGAGCCCAATACAACAATGATCAGCGCTAAAGGCGGAAGAATCGCTTTAAGCGCATTAAACACTTCTTGCTTACGGCTAATGGAGTCATCACGCTCAATAGGTTGAGCCGATTCAGGGTTGAGCTTTGCGTATATCAAGATATAAACAATGTAAGCACCCACTAGCATGACGCCCGGCCAAATCGCCGCTTGGAACAAATCCCCAACCGGTACACCCAATACATCACCCAATAAAATCAAGACGATGGATGGCGGAATGATTTGCCCTAACGTGCCAGAAGCACAGATGGTGCCGCAGGCTAAGCCTTTGTCGTAGTTATACTTGAGCATAACAGGCAGAGAGATAAGCCCCATTGCCACTACTGAAGCACCCACTACACCCGTTGATGCGGCAAGTAGTGAGCCCACCAGCACGGTCGAGATAGCAATACCACCTCGAACACCACCAAACAATCGACCCATTGACTCAAGTAACTGCTCAGCAAGCTTGGTCTTTTGTAGAACAAGCCCCATGAAAACGAACAATGGAACGGCCATCAGCACCGTATTTTCCATGATCGATTGAATTCGATATGGCATGAAGGCGAACATTTCGATGCCCTCAGCCCAAACACCAAAGATTAACGCGATACCACCAAAGGTAAACGCCACAGGGAAGCCAAGTAAAAGTGCAAACAAGGCTACGAAAAACATTACTATTCCAATCATGTTCAGCCTCTACTTATTCTTTGTATGAGTATTATTTGCATGCGTGTTATTTGCATGGATAAGGTGCGGATTAAAAATCTTGTTCAACGAGTGCAGGATCAAACCGACTCCGCTGAGTGCCATCAAGAAAAATGACAGTGGAATCATGGCTTTGATGATCCATCGATATGGCAGGCCACCCGGGTCACCTGAGGTTTCGCCGAGGTTATAACTCTCTTTGGCAACATCAATACCAAACCAAGCAACCAGCAAACAGAAAGGCATCAGAAAGATCAGTGTGCCTAGCAGGTCAATAATGGCTTGCGCTTTAAAGCTCAATTGTTCGTAGAACACATCAACTCGAACGTGGCCACCTGCCTTGATGGCATAAGGGACACCTAATAGAAAAACGGCTGAGAAAAGGTGCCATTCCATCTCTTGGAAGGCGATTGAGACATCATTGAAGGCATATCTCATGACAACGTCATACACAACGTTAGCGATAAGTAGAATAAACAACATACTGGAAAGCCATCCCAGTGCATCACCGATACGATTAAACAGGCGTTCAATATAAATTAGACTTCGCATTCCCGACTCCATGGAATTTGAAAAGACATCGCGTATTAGAGTTAGTGCAGCTAAAACAAGTAGCGCTAACTAGATGCACGACGTAGAAAGGGTTCTTGGGCGTATTACAGGGTTTATCCTGCTTAGGGCGTGTTAACCTTTCGTGGTTAAATTTTGTTCGAGATAAAAGCGTTTTAATCGCGGCGAGGGGGGAGTAGCCTAGTCATTCTAAGCAAATCCCCCTCAACAAAGAGTAAAACGCTTTTAGCCGAACCCTTCGGGCAGCGTTTGCTGGCCATTTCTACTACGTTATCGACTTCTCATGGAGGCTAGCTACACATCAAATCCTCTGCCTTGTATAAATACCCAGCAACTCGCTGCAAAAATCAGCTCGAAAGGTCAACACGCCCTAGTTATTATGGTTAAAATGAACCCGCCGCTTAGTCACTCTTAGTTACCTAACAAGAATAGCTTTGGGTTCATTTAGCTTCAGTTCAAAAACTGTCGATTATTTCGCTTGGCTATTTAAATAAGCTCTATGTGAAATATCTGTCCATGAACGTACTTGCTCTAGGTAGCTTGCTTGTGAAGCTTGAATCTCTTTTGCCAATGCATCTTTCTCAGCGTGCTTAGCAAGTAGGCGATCGTTCGCTTCTTTCAGTGCAGACATAACCTCTGGTGGGAAATCTTTAACTTGTACGTCTGGGTATTCTGTTTTCATTGAAACCCAGTTCTTTCCACTTTCGTGCGTTGCTTGTGTGTACATGTCGTAAGCCGCTGTACGCATTGCAACACGCAAGATTTCTTGTAGGTCTTCAGGAAGCTTGTTCCATGTACGCTTGTTCACTAGGAATTGAAGCTCTGAACCCGGCTCATGCCAACCTGTGTAGTAGTAAGGCGCGATCTTGTGGAAGCCCATACGCAGATCAAGTGATGGGCCTACCCACTCTAGTGCATCGATTGTGCGACGCTCTAGAGACGTGTAAAGCTCACCTGGGGCAATATTAGTAGGTTTAGCGCCTAGCTCCGCTAGAATCTCACCAGCAAAGCCAGGGATACGCATTTTCAGACCTTGTAGGTCTTCCACACTGTTGATCTCTTTTTGAAACCAACCGCCCATCTGGATATCTGTATTACCACCTGGGAACGACATCAAATTATGTGGAGAGTAAACCTGCTCCATCAACTCCATACCACCACCGTGATAGAACCACGCATATTGTTCAGCTGGCGTCATACCGAAAGGCATAGAAGTGAAGTAAAGCGTGTTTGGAACTTTACCTTTCCAGTAGTAAGAGCCTGAGTGCCCCATGTCGTATTGACCAGACTTAACCATGTCAAAAACGCCAAGCGGTGCTTTGTGCTTGTTCGCAGAATCGATTCTGATTTGCAGTCGACCGTTCGACATTTTCTCAGCCATCGCAGCCATGTTCTTCGTCGCGTCACCGAATACAGGGAAGTTTGGTCCCCATGTTTCAGCAAGCTTCAAGCGATAAACCTTATCAGCAGCAGTTGCACCAGTAGCGACCAAAGCTAAACAAGCCGCTGCAGTAACTGCAACGTTTTTAAAAACTCGTGTGAGGGAGTTAGAAATGAGACTCATATTCACGTCCTTTGTTGGGTTAACACTCTTTCTATGAGCATTTTTTATGATTCAACATAAGAGTGCACCGTGATGTAGCAACAAGATATCAGGGAGAGCACGCACGACGGACTCACATAAACTGCGTATTAGACCAAAGGATTACGTAGAACTACGTAGGAGATAATTTAGCGATGTCGATTTTAAAGGCTCTGGGAGATTCATTAGGGTAATTAGTATTGATAAATACCTAAGTAGTTATAGTGAAACTGCATTAACAATTGATTTCCATTTCGTGAGGAAGCTCTATTCTCGCCACACATCGAATACGCACTTAAATGCATTTATCCATATAAATCAAAGTTTCAGAGAATTAGACGTCCTACTTTGGTACCTACTGATTCGAAACATGGGACACGCGAAAGACTGGTGAATAACGGAAGGGGCCTGCCGATTGGGAAAAGGCTTCTGGGGCTAGGTTCGAATATGAGTATGGGTCGAGTTTAGGATTGAGATTAACATGATCCGCCAGATACAAAAAAGCCTCGATAATCGAGGCTTAAAAACTTTAACGAAACGAATGTCATCCCGCGGGATTACATAGCTTTGTAGATAACCTTGTTACCTGCAAGTTGCTCTTTCGCTACTAGGTTTTCTTCAAGAAGTTTTTTCAATGCGCCTGTTGCCCATGAAGCTGCTTTCGCGTCTTCTTGACCAGCTGCTAGGCCGATACCTTTAGGGTTAATGCCTTCAGCATTGCTAACAACGATGTCTAGAACTTGTTGTTGCTTAGGAGTCAGTGCTACTGCAACTTCTTTAGTTGCTGCTACTGCTTTCTCTACCGCTGGTTTTGCTGCTACAGTTTTTTCTGCTACAACTTTCTCTGCGACAGGCTTCGCTTTTTTCGGCGTTGCCACTGCTTTAACTACAGCCGCTTTAGTGCGTTTCTGCAGTTTAGCCTGCACCTTACGCTTATGAGCAAGTCTCATTGAATATTTCTCCAGTTCACTGCTCTTTTCGCAGTGGTGAAAATTTGAAGCGCGATTTATACCAAAAAAACGGAGCTATTTGTAGAGTGAAGCGTCGAAAGTCGACGAAAAATACCGATATTGTCTACTAGCGTCTATTATTTAATCATCGACTTATCAATTCAGGGTCATATACACTGGTTATCCATCCAGACAAAAATATGAAAATTTGGTGTTGCCTATGGACACTCGTCACCTTACAAATTTCTCTTTGCCTTCATTCAAACGTTCGTATCGTATTCTCGCCATCATTTTAGGCTTCGTTTGCTTGATCGTTGCGCTCTACAGCGACAACCCAAAGTTACTGATCGTGGGTGCTTTTTGCATTATTGCCCTACTAAGAACTGGCTATTATTTAATGTTGCGCAGCAGAGTGATGTTCACCCTCACACCGACTCATTTTCAGCAGCATTTTTATAAAGGCGGGTGGGTTTTAAAATGGAATAACATCCAAAAGATTGGGCTTTGTACCTATGAGAAAGATGGATGGCACCAACCTCTTCCTTGGATTGGTATCAAGGTTAAAGATTACTCGCCCTACCTCGATTCGATTTGCCCTAAAATCACTTGTGAATTACTGCTCAGCCAGCGAGCACTTTTGTACTTGGGAGCGAAGCAAGCGGGTAAAGAATCGAACTTTGAAGATATGGTTTTAGACTCATCGCACTACCACACTCGTTGTACCGAAAACGGGTGTGTGGAATTAAGCCAATATAAAGAATCAAAGAATACCGACGAAGTGAGTTTCAGCACTCAACAAACGCAAATGGATGCGGATTCATCCGATAAAGCAAATAATCACAACGCGGTGATTAAAGATTATTCAGGATTACAGGCGATGCTTGCCAACAGGATGAAATATCAAAGAGGCTTCCACGGGTATGACATTTTCATATCAACTCATGATTTGAATATCAGTGGGGAGGAGTTTGTTGGACTGGCTCGACGCTACTTGGCGGCAGCCGAACGTCTTTCTGATTAAAATTAAACAGGTTTAAAAGTAAAACCGCACGCAATAAAAAAGCTTAGCTTCCGTAACAAAAGCTAAGCTTCATTTTCAATCGTTCTTATATTAAATCAAAGATTTAATTAATAAAGAGGCATCTCGTCGGCAACGAATGGATTTGATGCGCGTTCACGACCAAATGTAGACTCTGGACCATGGCCCGGTACAAATGTCACGTCACTGCCTAGCGGCCAAAGTTTAGTCTTGATTGAAGCAATTAGCGTGTTGAAGTCGCCTTGCGGGAAATCCGTGCGACCAATAGCACCGTTAAATAAAACATCACCAACAAACGCCATACGCGCTTGCTCACTGAATAGCACGACGTGACCCGGAGTATGACCCGGCGTGTGAATCACATCGATAACTTGGTTACCAAAAGTCACTTTGTCGCCCTCTTCTAACCAAGTGTTTGGTTCAAAAGCTTTACACAGTGGGAAGCCGAACATCTGGCTTTGATTCTCTAGACCTTGAAGCCAAAAGTTATCGGCTTTATGTGGGCCAACAATGTTCACGTTCAAGATTTCAGCAAGCGGTACTGTTCCGCCCACATGGTCTAGGTGACCGTGAGTCAATACCAAATTCACCACTTTAACACCTAACTCTTCGATGATAGCAGCCAGTTGCTGAACATCACCGCCCGGATCGACAACAATGCCTTCCATTGTCTCATCACACCACACAATTGAGCAGTTTTGAGAGAACGAGGTAACAGGGACAACTTGATACTTAAGAGACATATACAAACCTTAGAGGGCAAACTGAAATTTGGGCAAACTATGACATTGGATGTCTACTTTGACAAGTACCTAGCATTCGCTCGTAAATTCAGCTTAACGCTACCAACTGCGGGCTGGACCTGTATCAATATGGATAAAGTTGCTACGCGCATAATAACCGACACCACCCGCATTCAAGCTTTTAGCAACGTCTCTTAATTCTTTTAGGTTAACGCCATCAATACGGAAATCGATCGCTTTACCTAACATGTGGTAGCTCTTCTTGGCTACGCCACTCGACTTTGAGCGCAGTGCTTCATTGGTCGCTGGAGAACGGTAACCAGAGATGATTTGAACTTCTTTTTGAATACCCAGTACATTTTGAATCTGAGTGATCTGATCAAACAGGTTCTTATCCATTGGATGAATCTCATTACGACGGAAATCACGGCACAGTTTGCTTAGACGAGCCATTTCATCACCAACATAGTTAGTACCATCGAAATAACAGGTCTCTAATCGTTCACCTGTGTGAAGATTGTTCATGCTAATCGTTCTTGGTTGATCAGGGTATGAAGCAAAAGCGATAGAAGGAGTAATTGAGGCGGCAACAGCAGTACCACCAGCGTAAGTCAGAAACTGACGGCGTGAAAATAAACTTTGAGACATACAGCAAAAAAACCAATTAGATCGAACGAAAAATGCACGATACATAATGGAAATTGCTGCGTCAACGTACAAAAACCGCCCAAAAGGTTAGTAATTGTAACCTTTGTACGGTTAGTTATTGATCCACATTATAATTTTATCAATAGAAGCTTGGTTGTCATTTTTTGGTCAAGATCACCCTTATTGGCTTCAATGATGGTTAACCACCCTCTTTATCATATTGGTAGATGTCACCACGATACTGTATGCCCCCTTCTTCAAACAGCACGGTTTGATAGATGATATGCAAGGGGATTCGCTTCTTGAGGCGAACCTTAGTATTAGGAGCAAGATCGTTACTTTGGTTAGGTACTTTCCTTACCTTGGTGGCAAACAACAATTCAGCCAATTCCTCTGCATGTTCGACACGTATACAACCTGAACTGTAAGCACGGAAGTCATCATTAAACAGGCCTTTACTTGGCGTATCGTGCAGATAGATAGCTCGCTTGTTGGGTGTGTTGAACTTGTACAAACCTAATGCATTACGTGAGCCCGCCTGTTGACGCATTCGATATGGGAACGAATTGAAATTGATGGTCTGCCAATCAATATCTGTGGTGTCGACGGTTTCCATGGTGCGCCAACCATCAATCACTTGAAAGTTGTGTGTCTCTAGGTAGCTTTCGTCCGCTTTTACTTTAGGCAAGATGTCTTTGACCATGATTTTCCATGGCACGTTCCAAGTAGGATTTAAGATAACCGAATCTAGGTTTATCTCTAAAAGCGGTGTTTTTCGCGACTTTCTGCCCACCACGACTTTGGACTCAAAGACCTCTTCACCATCTTCCCAATACTTCATATCAAAACTAGGGACATTGACGACGATGAGAGAGTCTCTGTCTCTTGGCCACAAACGAACACGTTCGGCATTGAGAGCCAGCGAAGTCAATCGTTCATCAAAGCTCATGTTGATCCATTTGATCGTATCCGGCCCGACGATCCCATCGTCTGTAAGGCCGTGCATTCGCTGAAAAGACTTAATTGCCGATTGCAGATCTTGGTCAAATACAGGGAAATCGACCGCGATCATCGAGGTATCAACACCAACCAAAGCAATGCGTTCAACAAGAATGGTTTTGTCTGAAAGCTCATCACCTAAGCGTTTCAACCCTTTCTGTCTGTATCGCTCTATATTGAGTTCAGACGCAGTTTCTAGCACGGAGTAGGTCGCCTTGAATTGGTCAAAATCCCCAACAGGCGGCGCATAGGACAATACCATTTCTAATAAGTAATCATTGGTGACACTGCTTTTCAATCTCATCAGGATATGTGGAGAAGGCGCAGGCAACTTGGAATGCAGCTTGCCCGAGAAATACCACTCTTTACCGGCAAGTGGCGCATTCTCAACGTAGCTTAGGTAATAAATAAAGGTATCGGTTAACAAGATGTCCAACTCTTGCCATTGCCCACGAGTTTGATAGTGGCGGATTTGCTTAAGTTGTCGTTCAAAAAGCGGGGCCATTTGCGCTTGTTCGAGAAGCGACAACTGGAATTCAAACGCCTTAACAAGTTCAGGCGAATCCCACAAAATTGGAAGAGATGAGTCTTGATAAATACTTTGGGTAAGCTCTGGATAAATCAGCATAAAAGAGAGCTCTGAATCAGCCGGAATAAATCGGCTCTCGTCAGAACTCGTATAGCTCCATGCATGCACAGAAACTAACACCAATAATCCACAGAAGTATTTTGCTAACATGCTTAACCCCATCACCAATCATCTCATAAGTATGGCAAAGAAATAGGAGTAAGCATGTTATTTTTTAAGGAGCTTTATGAACTAGATTGCACTCCAATGGTTATCCCACTGGACGGATGATTGCTGACTGGATTTTTTATAAGGCTTGCGTTGGCTCACCACACTGCCCGCTCCAGAGCTGAGTCGAAACTCACCATCAAGTAGCACTGCGCCAGAAGCATCAGACAACGCAGAGAGTTCCACTAACTCTTTAGTCTCTTTAGACCAAATACCATAACAGTTGCCTCTTGGCGAAGTCGCAATAATCCAATCATCTGACGCCGCAATACTGGCGATATAGTGATTGAACCTTGCCCATTGCTCTGGTTCTGCATTCAGTGATTCAAACTGCCCACCTTTAGTATGCATCGCCAACAGCGAAGGATACTCATCTGGTTCACCACGATATTGCTGGCCACATAGTACGGTTTCAGCACCATCATGGGCTAAGTGTCGAATGCTCAGCTTCTTGTCTAGCAATTCAACCTGATCAAGCAGCGCACCTTCAGGTGAAACATAACTTAAACTCGGTTGCATTGAATTCAAGTTTTTCGGTGTTCTACCGTCAGTATGAACGCCGCCAACACCAATCGCGAGATTACCATCCGGCATGATGATCACTTCATGAGGGCCGATACCAAAGCCCGTGAACTCCTCGACCTTACGATAGCCTTGTGAGACATCGTAAACACCAATCACACCTTGGCTACTGTCGGTTTTCCCTTCCGTGGCATACAGTAACTTGCTATCTAATGAGTAAACGCCATGACCATAGAAGTGGCGATTGTTACCTTTCACAACCATCTTGATCTGCTGACCATTTTTATAGTCAAACACCATAAAATAGTCACCAGGACGACGAGCAAAAACCACCGCATGTGATGATGTTGGGCAAATTGCGACGCCATGCCCACGATCTGGGATCGGCAGTTGACTCAACGGCATACCATATTCGTCAGCCACAACCGCTGAATATTGGCCACGACCATTAAGCGCACAGCCGATCAGTTGAGGATCATTAGATGTGCTTGCGGCGCCAGAGCGACTAGCGCAGCCAAACGGAAGTACAGGTACAGCAGCACAACCCAGTGCAGCCTTGAGTAGCGTTCTTCGTGTAGTATCAGTCACCATCGGTAGCATTAAATCCTATTACCACGCCAAGCTCTATTGCCACTTCTTCATGAATCAGGTACTTCAAACGTTCTAGTTTGTTGTATTGAGTCAGCACATTTCGATAGCCCTCTTTGCTCTGCAGCAACTCGAACAAACTTGAGTCTGTAGGCCAAGTATCTAACGTTAGCGTGAACTGGTCAGCAACACGGTCAGCAAGGTCATTTAAGCCCTTCTCTCTCAACAAGCCGTCTAGGCCATTGCCATCGGCTAGGTACAAATTCTGAAGTGCTGCTACATTCGCTTTTAGTTGAGTCATCGAAGTTTGTGCACGCCATGATTCTGAGAAGTAAGGACGCGGATGACCGATTTTAGCCATCGGACGACTCAGCTTTTTCATGCTGTAATCAAGTTGGTTGGTCAATAAAGCGATGTATTCAGACTCCCAACGAGTCTCGTCTAACGCTAGCCAAGGGTTAACCTGCCATGCCTGTGCAATCGAAGATGACTTAATCGCTAAGTTTTCAGTAATCGCTTGTGATGATTGGCAGCCTAGTGCTTTGTCTTGAAGCAGTGACGATTGCTCGTCATAAAGGGACCATTCCAACGCACCCAGCCCTTGAACGGTCACGCTCTGCTGTGCGATTTCGTCTTGAGACCATGCTTTATCCTGCTGAGTCAATTGACGCATTTTAAGACCGGTGGTGTTCTTCTTATCAGGCCAAAATTGAATATTCCAGCTCTCTTCAAGTGCCGCAGTTGGGCCTCTTTCTTGTCCTTGCAGTGCCATCCAACTGTTCATGGTGAGCTGCCACTGACTTTTCAAAGCATCTAACTCAACATCATTAGTTTGGCAGTAACCCTGCATCAAGACTTCTAGCTCATTGGCTTGCTTGGCGAATAGGACGGCAGAATCAAACTCTTGTTGATAGACACTGCGACTGATGTGGTCGGTCGTATCTGCTTGATAAGACACACCATTAACCTCAGATGAAGCAGCTTGTTCGCCCGATGATTGGCAGCCTGCCATGATTAATACCGACAAAGGCATTAACAAAAATTTATGCGTCATGCTGTTACCTTACTTCCTAATTTTTCTTTTAATTATATGAGTTCATTAAATACCAAACGACCGCTGACCTCGTATTCCTACAAGTTCAGCGGTGCTAAGTGGTTTGATAGCGGCTTTCTTAAGTCACTAGCCGTTAACTAAACTGAATTCAACTCAGCCTATAACGAGTTTAAGAACGCCAATAGCGCTTCACGTTCGCTGCGACTAAGAGCTAAAACGTTTTGTTTCGCCATTTCTGCTTCACCGCCATGCCAAAGTACCGCTTCCATAACGTTTCTTGCGCGACCGTCATGAAGCAGGAACGTATGACCATTCACTTCTTTGGTATAGCCTAATCCCCATAATGGCGTCGTACGCCACTCTTGGCCATTGGCAAGATATTCAGGGCGATTGTCGGCTAAGCCTTCCCCCATATCGTGCAACAACATATCGGTATACGGGCTGATTAATTGCTTAGACAACGCAGGTAACCCTTCACGCTCTGCTGTGCGAATTTCGGCTTGGTGGCAACTCTGACAACCAACGTCTTTGAATAATTTTTTGCCTTGCACTACAGCAGGCTTATCGACGTTGCGACGAATAGGGACCGCTAAATGCTGCGAATAAAACTCAACGAAGTCTAATATATTATCACTGACTTCTGGCTCGCCACCATTTGGGAAATCATCACAGGTTGATTGCGCTGATGTGCAGTTTTCATTCGGGAATAAGCGACTCGTTAAGCCCAAATCACCGTTAAACGCAGCCGCATTTTGCTGCATTAGGTTTGGCTGGCCAGCTTTCCAACCGAATCGACCCAACGCCATTTCGTTAGTTTGAACATCAAGAACGTAGTTCGCTTTGCCTGAAACACCTTGCTTGTCGGCCAACTGCTGTTTAGCAAATCCGAGAATCGTTTCTTGCGGGATGCTTTCAAGTAAACCAAGGCCAATCATTGGCGGCGCAACACGAGCTGAAAACTCAGTTTTAGGATGCATCTCGCCAAAGGCAAGATCAGTAATCTTTAAAATTGGTTTACGCAAAGTAACGACTGTACCGTCTTTGAATTCAACAGGAACATCGGTGTAGCTGATGTTCACTTTGCCCTCGGGTTTTACACCTTGAAGCGCGAAATCTTGTAACTGGCCGCCGTAAGTTGGTTCAGGAATACCACCATCACGAATGAAGGCTTGTCTCTGTTCTGGCGTTTCAGCAGGGATACTTAAGCGGACCAACAATGAAACCGCGTTCTGGTCATCTTTTTCAGGCGCATGACCACGACCATCTTTGATATGGCAATTTTGACAACCGTTGGTATTGAATAGTGGGCCTAACCCATCACGTGCATCGGTTGATGACGGCGCAGGAACCCAAGGGTTTCTAAAGAAGCTGTTACCTACGCTGAAATCCAAGCGTTTGCTCATTGGAAGGTTGGCTGCAGGAAGAGAAAAAGCGTTCGCGCCTTCTTTCTTTACTGTGGTTTTTCCACCAGAGTAGGTTTCATGGGCGTGCAACGGAGATAAGAAAAACAGTGCGGTTAATAGTGAGGCTGAGAGATACGACTTCATACATTGCCTTGCTGTGTTTTTGATTTTAGTTTTTATTAGGGAGTAACTTTTTTGAATAACAAACAATTAAGGGCTCAATAAGAGCCCTTACAATAGTTTTGGACTCGGGTTCTTAAAACTCGTGATCCGCTGTGTCTGGGTTTAGGCTATCAATGCCAATAACACCAGCAGCACGCTCGATTGCAGCGGTTTGAGACACTAGCGCAACAATAGTTTTGTTTACTAATGCGTTACCCGCAGCATTGTCAGCAGCAATTAGCTGATCGAAGTGCTGGTTATTTTTCTCTGCTGACACAACAAGTTGACCAACTTGCGCACGTGCTAGGTCAAACTGCTTTTGAATCTCTTTCGCCGCTTGCTCGTCTTTTTGCTCAACGAGGTCAAACAGGCTAGGACCTGAAAGTAGAGAACCATCTTCACGCTTGTACAAGCCAGTGTATACGTTGTAGATACCTTGCTCGTTGTAGTAGTGAGAGTTATGCGTGTTATCAGAGAAACAATCATGCTCGTCTTCAGTAGAGTTTGCTTCTAGTGCAACTTTCATACGCTCACCCGCTAGTTCACCTAGAGATAGTGAGCCCATACCAAATAGCATTTTACGTAGACCGTTCTCGCTAGATTCAGAAAGAAGCTCTTGACGGTAGTTGCCTTTTTCGCCTTCAGCCCACTGCTTTTCCATCCACTCTAGGTCTTGGATAAGTAGTTCAGCTGATGCTTTTAGGTATGCGCCACGACGGTCACAGTTACCATTAGTACACTCAGCACCAACAACGAAATCAGTGTAAGCACGCTCACCTGCACCGCTGTTAGTACCGTTTAAATCTTGGCCCCAAAGTAGGAATTCAATCGCGTGGTAGCCAGACGCTACGTTCGCTTCAGAACCACCGATCTCGTTCAGGTCTGCAATTAGCTCTGGAGTAATGTTAGTTGCGTCTACTGTTGTCTGACCAATTTGGAAAGTCTTATTTGCAACGATGTTTGCGCTAGCGCCTTCGTTACCAAGTTCATATTGGTAATCAGTCGAAACGTAATCGATAAGGCCTTCATCTAGCGGCCATGCATTTAATTGGCCTTCCCAATCATCTACAACAACGTTACCAAAGCGAAATACTTCAGACTGTTGGTAAGGTACACGAGAGTCTAGCCAAGCTTGCTTTACTTGTTCGAAATTGCCAGCAGAAGGAGAAGCTAAGAAGGTATCAATAGAAGAGTTCAACGCTTTTGCTGTAATTACTGAATCTGCAAACACTGCATGAGCAATATCGGCGTAATGTTCTACAACTTGATCTTGAGTTACTGCTGCAAAAGAAGAAGCAGAGGCAAAAATGAGTGACGAAGTTACGGCTTTTGTCACTAAAGATTTAATGGTCATGAAGCATCCTTGTTGAGCTTTGAATTATTATTCGTAGTAATAGTGCAAACCATTATCATTTACACCACAGATTTGAATAATACAAACTTACAATTTTATTGCAAGATAAATACAAAAAAACCTCACATTTGTGAGGTCTTTAAATACTTTTGTGCTATAGCAATAAAGGAAGCTTATCAAATATCCAGATTATGCTTACCGTGTGAGACTTTCGCCTTCAGGTAACTCTCATTTCCCGACTTGATATGTGCAGAAGTATTCACCACTTCTTCAATCTCAATACCGAAAGATTTCAGCTCATTGATTTTCTTAGGGTTGTTAGTAACCAAACGAATTTTTGTGGTTCCTAAAGCGCGAAGCATTTCTGCCGCTTCGGTAAAGTCGCGTAAATCATCACCAAAACCTAGGTGGTTATTCGCTTCATAGGTGTTCATGCCTTCGCTTTGCAGACGGTACGCATCGATTTTGTTATACAAACCAATACCACGACCTTCTTGGCGTAAGTAAAGAATCACTCCCCCCGTCTCACCCATAATTCTGATGGTTTCATCTAACTGCTCACCACAGTCACAGCGAGAAGAATGAAAAACATCACCAGTCAGGCACTCAGAGTGCATACGAACAAGAGGTATGTCTTGTGTCTTATCCGCTGATTTAAATATCACAGCAACATGCTCTTTATCTGTTTTCAATCCATGAAAAGACAGAAGTTCAGCATCAATACTGCTTGTTACCCCTACTTTGAAATCTATTCTGGCACGCACTTCCGCCATAGCTATACTCACTTGAAAATTCGATGTATTTAACAACACTACACTATATGTCTAGGCAATATTTTGTAGCTAACTATCTAATGATAGACACTATGAGGCTGTTAACAATTTTTTTCAAGGTCGACCACGTACAAATTGTTATATTATAACAATTAATTTTCTGGGTAACAAAAAACCCCACGTTGGGATGACCAACATGGGGTTATAAATCAATCAATTGCGGCTAAGACTACACTTTTTGCGGAACGATCAGCTTAGTTGAGTTTGCTTCCAGATAACAAGCTGCACCCAAGCATTCTCTAATTCACTTAACTCTTCTTGTGTCAGTGTAGAGATGCTCGACTTTGCACTGTATTTTTCTGCCCATTTATCAGAACGGACATGAGTATAGAACTCTTTTTTTAAATTTGAGATTACGTTATCCACAAACACATCCTTATATAACAGTGCTTAGCCTTTATAATCCGTTAATATTACAAAATACAGCTCAATTGGTAAACAGTAATACACAATTTTTATGAGTCCTTCCTAACACTCGCTACTGATAAATATACAAACAAAAGAAATAATAGGCTCGGTAACAACCAAAGTAATATGTTTGAAACACTCATTGCTGGCTTATAAAGCACAAATTCACCAAACCTTTCTGTCATGTACTGAGTGATTTCATTGTTACTCTTCCCTGCTTTCACCATATTGAATACAACAAGGCGTAAATCTTTTGCTATGGGAGAGTTCGACTCAATCAGATTTTGATTCTGACATTGTGGGCAGCGCAGCGATTTTGCCAAACTAATAGCACGCTGTTGTTGATTAGGGCTTTCAAACTCAAATAACTCTACCTGAATGCTTGTATCTTTATCACTCGCCGTAAACAAGTCCTCGGCTATTACAGGGAAGTTGACGACAATAGCGGAGCTAAGTATGAGCACTATGTTGAGCAGGAACTTCATCATCCATTTTTACCTTTAAAATAGTGAGCGAGTTCTTTGCGCCAAACCGATTCATTAATCACACCTAGCAACTTCTTAACTATTTGGCCTTCAGCATCGACTAAATACGTCTCAGGAGTCCCTATGACACCGAGTTCTAAAGCCAACTTCCCTTGAGGATCACTGATCACAGTTGCGTACGGATTGCCGTCGTTGGACAATACATTAAGCGCAGCACCGGGGTTATCTCGATAATTGAGACCGACAATTGGAATGCCTTTCTTCTGCAGTTCGAGTAAAAAAGCGTGCTCGGTTTTACATATTCCGCACCATGAAGCCCATACATTGACCAGTTGGTAAGGATGTTGAGTAATATCAGTAAGCGTAAGCTTAGCCGTTTCAGAGCTTAATGCTTCAGAATCGAATGACTCATCAGTAACGAGTTTTTCTGCCGTAAATTCAGGGAAAGCCCTTTTTTGATCTGAAACGCTGGTCGTTTGTTGCTTATTGTCGAGCGCATATGAAAATGCAACGACCAAAGCAACAGCCACTGAAAATAGAGCAATGAGTTTATTACGAACGCTGGTATGCATACTGTGCAGCCTTAACGGTTTTCTTTTTACGATTGGTCAGTGAAAGCACAGCACCTAGAATTGAGAACAGCCCACCAAGCCATATCCAACGAGCATACGCTTTGTACTGAACTCGAAATGCGTAAGCGGTAGCGTCAACTTTCTCACCCATGGTGATATACACATCGCCATGCCAGAACCATTTCATTGCGGGCTCGCTCATGTTCATCACTCGAACTTGATAATGTCTTCTTTCAGGTGTAATGGAAAAACTTTGCTCACCAGTTTCTAGCTTAAGTATCGCCTTCTCTGCGGTAAAGTTTGAGGCGACATAAAGCTCTGTATCTTCATGAGCAAGCGTCCAATCCATGAACTCTACTTGTGCTCCTGGGCTCAGTTTATAGCTGCGCTCAAACGAGTGGTAGCTATTCATTGCCGCACCTACAGCGAGTACTGCAACCCCGACATGGGCAAATGTCATCACCCAGACTTTTCGTTGGAACTTGGAACTGCGCGTTACCGCTAAGCCATAAACATGAGTGAGTAAAACCCAAAATGCGAGTGCCCATGTCATCAGAGCCATCACTTGTCGTTGGACTTGTTCCACTTGCCAAGAATAACAAACGTAACCCAATGCCAACGACATAAGAACTAACAATGAAATAACACCTTTGGTTGCTTGAGGTTTAACACTCAACAATGGGGCTAAGCCAACCACGCCAAGTGCAAGCAAAGCCAAAGGTGCAATCAACAGATTAAAGTATGGTGCACCGACCGATATGTTACCTAGCCCAAGCAGCTCAAAGACCATTGGATAAAATGTACCAAACACCACAACAGCGGTCGCTAATACAAAAATGAGCACCGCAACTAGGCTTAAAAAGCTCTTACTGGCGAAGCTAGTAATCGGGTTAGATTCAAAAGATTCCCCTCTGATGATAAGAAGAGAGAAAGAGCTCACTAGCACCAACATCAATATAAGTAGTAGTGCGATACCTTTGGTCGGGTCGACCGCAAACGCATGCACCGACGTTAATACGCCAGAACGAACAATAAAGGTGCCTAAGATACTCAAACAAAATGTAATGAAAGCAAGGCTTAGAGACCACTTCAGAAGCTGTTGTTTACCCTTAGCAACACCTAAACAATGCAGCAAGGCTGTCGAAGTGAGCCACGGTAACAAACTGGCATTTTCAACAGGGTCCCAGAACCACCAGCCGCCCCAGCCTAATTCGTAATACGCCCACCAAGAGCCAAGAATGATCCCTGCGGTTAAAAAGATCCAAGCAACTAGACACCAACTGCGACAATGGGCAACCCAATCAAACTCAATAGGATCAACCAGCAAAGCGGCAACTGCAAATGCCAGCACCACAGAAAAACCGACATAGCCAAGGTAAAGTAATGGAGGGTGAAAGATCAGGCCGACATCTTGCAGCATAGGGTTAAGGTCACGCCCTTCTAGCGGCAAGATCGAATTCATTTCAAATGGGTTTGATGCGAATAAGGTGAACCAAGCAAATATCGCGAGCAGTAGATTCATTACCCACAACACGCGGCTTTGGTATTCATTCGAATAGTGTTTTTGTAAGGCAATCACGCCAGACCAGACGCTGATCGTCAGTACCCAAAATAACAAGGAACCTTCATGGCCCGCCCATACGGCTGCTAGCTTAAAAAATGAGGGTAATTGAGTATTTGAATGTTCAGCGACATAGAGAATAGAGAAGTCATCACTGACAAAAGCATAACCAAGCAATGCGACAGAAGTGAGAGAAAACAATGCACTTGAAAGAGAGAAACTGCGGATTAAACTTATATTTTGCGTCCGTTTGTTTAGCATTTGATAAAACGAATGCACACCAATAATGCTACTGAGTACAGCAACCAACACTAAACTAAACAGCCCCAAAGAACCGACCATATCACCTCAATAAGGCTCCGCTAGAGCAGAGCCGATCCGAACACGCATCTCATGTTTACTAAAAGCATGTTCATTAATAAGCAGATGTCTAGTATCCAACATCTGCTCACTAATAAACTTGCGCGAAATTAAGCTATCGTTAACTGCCCTGCATAAAGGACAAAAGTTCGCAGCATTAATACGCCCATTAGGCTTAGCGAAGTCACGGAGAAAATATACACCGAGCTATGGCGGATTGAGGTTGGTGTCACGGCATTCAGCAACAACGGTAAAACCATGCCAACACCGATGACGCCATACCAGAACCAACTCGCCCAGAAACCACTGCCAATTGCGTTCCATACTGCTTGTTCACTTTGACCGCCAGCGAAGATAAGCCCAGTAAAGAAAGTAATAAGTACAAACAACTCAAACATCACTACCGGACGTTCAAATCCGTGGATCCATGAAATACTCGGGCTATGAGGTGATTCTTTAAAGACCAACACACCAAATAAAATACACGCCGCCGCACCCGAAGATAAACTCGAGAACAAGAACAAAATCGGCAGTACTGGGTTATTCAATAGTGGGAAGGTATTTAAAGCTGACAGCAAGAATCCGGTATAAGCGGCAAGCATCAAAGCAAGAACAGCTAGGAATATTTCCAGAGCATTCTCAAACACTTCTAATTTGCCAATCCAGTTCCCGACAAAGTCGAGTCGTCCTTTTAACCATGTTTGGTCACTCAAGAACACGACAATTTGATCTCTAAATATAATGCCGATCCAAAGGAACAAGATCACCATAT
Source organism: Vibrio sp. FF145 (assembly GCF_041439075.1). Classification (NCBI taxonomy): domain Bacteria; kingdom Pseudomonadati; phylum Pseudomonadota; class Gammaproteobacteria; order Vibrionales; family Vibrionaceae; genus Vibrio; species Vibrio sp. FF145. The sequence goes on along the minus strand of NZ_JBGONH010000027.1, from coordinate 25,274 downwards.
ACACTTGGAATAAGATCACACCCATCGACATCACAGACGTTGGATTATAGAAGATCATGATCTTCCAAAAGGATAACGGTTTTGTCAGGTGGAAAACCAAGATCAGCAAGCCTGAGATGATCCCAAATGGCGCAAGAAAAGCTGTCGCCTTTAACACACCATTATGAGCAGGATCGCCTTCAATAACCTTGCGCTTAAGGTAAATGGAGATCATTACGGCACCCGCCGACATCCCCGCGAGAAATAGATAGATTGCTATAATCCAGTCCCATACCACGGTACCAGACTGAAAAGCTGCGTCCCATGCACTCATAATCAAATCTCCCCTTTTTGGTGTGGCACTTTATAGAGTTTTGGTTGAGTGCCTAGATAGGCTTTATCTCTGTAAACCACCTCGGATTGAAGTACTTGGTTTATCTCACTCTTAGGGTCATTTAAATCGCCGAATGTCAGCGCTTTAGTTGGGCAAGATTCGACACAAGCAGGCAACTTTCCTTGTGCTAGATTAGTATCACGACAGAAGTTACATTTATCGGCTGACTTGTTCTCTGGATGGAAAAAGCGCACTTGATATGGACACGCTAACAAACAGTAACCACAACCGACACACTTCTCTTGATGAACGTCGACAATGCCGGTTTTTTCATCTTTGTAGGCTGCACCTGTTGGGCAAACCATCACACACGGCGCGTTATCACAATGTTGGCAAGAGTTACGAGTAAAACGGTAATCAACATTTGGATATTCGCCTTGGGGTTCACTCTTAATAATTTCTAAGCGCGACACGCCTTCAGGCACTTTATTCACTTCACGACATGCTTCTGTACAAGCAGTACAACCAATACACGCGGTTTCGTCATGAATCATTCCATAACGTTTAGCACCATCTTCTTGAACATTGGCTAACGTTTTACGACTTGTCACCGCCGCAGTTCCCGCTACACCCGTGGTAAAAATAACGGCACCAGCGCCTGCTAAAAAGTTTCTTCTTGAGCAGCTCATAGATTACTCCCCTTCTTTCTTCTGGTTGAAGTCTGAATGGCAATCCACACACAGCTTAATGGTTTGCTTTTTATCTAAGCCCAACACCTTTGCTTCAGTCGCATGAACATCATGACAGTTTGAACACGTTAAGTTTTGCGCGTGAACATCGTGAGTCCAGCTAGCTTCACGCAGATCATCAGGTTTGTGACAATCGATGCATTGGCTATTGGCATCTAAAATTAAGCTAGGATCGAGGAAAACCTTTTCGGTTCCTGGTTGTGATTGAGCCGCGCGATACTTCACCACTTCAGGTGCACCTTCACGGTGATCGGGGCTAATTGAACTATGACAATCGGTACAATTTACTTCACGGCCAAGTAAAGCGTGTGCACTTTCACCATGTGAACCCAATACCGTTTCTTTTGAATCTTTATGGCATTGAACACACTTGTAGTCTTTGTCGCGGATTAATTCGACTTCATGTCTTGTTGATTCTCCTACTGGCGTAACAGCAGGCTCAGCAACAGCATGAATGGAATAACCATAGAGGCAAAATGCTAGAAGGGATTTAAGCATTATGACTATGGCCAATTTAATATTGCCCATTTTATCCTTTCCTTATACCGGCATTATTTAACTCTCAACTAAATAATATTCCGGTTAAACAAAAGTACCCTTAAACGATATTATTACCGCTTAAATGATATCAATTCTTATTTTGGATAAGCCACAACGCTTTCTATAATCAGAATATACCTCTAATTAGGTAATGCGAAATTTGAATGGGTTAATATGTGAACACAATCACCCTATTTATATAGTGGTCAATTTAGGTAATTGATTGTTATATATGATAATAATTCTCAATTAAATTTTAATACCACTAACCACCAATACCCCTTTAGGGGTATATAAACTTCAACGTGATTGAAGTCACTACCGTTAATTGATCTAAGACAAGCTATATCCAACACGTAACAAAATGTGTTTGTTTATGAATTAATATAAACAGGAATTCTCCAGTTCTTAATTTGAATAGCAAACTCACAACGCTTGGTATAAGAATCAGTATATTGGAGATATCACTGTGAAAAAGCATTGGATACGTAATTCGGTCACAGCACTATTAATGGTTAGCGCATCACTAGCAAGCGCGACCAGTTTTGCTGCGTCTGAACAAAAAGAAATTGGCGACCCTCGTAACGACCAGTTCGAGCAAAACCACCCAGATCAATATCATTCATGGAGACAAACTTCAGAAAGCGAAGTTATTGAAGACGCACTAAAAGAAGATCCAAACATGGTCATCATGTGGGCTGGCTACGGCTTCGCAAAAGATTACAACAAAGCACGCGGCCACTTTTATGCCATTGACGATGTAAGACAAACACTTCGTACTGGCGGCCCAACGGACGAAAGCTCTGGCCCAATGCCAATGGCGTGTTGGAGCTGTAAGAGCCCAGATGTCGCTCGTGTTATCGAAGAGCGTGGTGAAGATGGTTATTTTGAAGGTAAATGGGCGCGTCTTGGCAACGAGATCATTAACCCTATTGGCTGTTCAGACTGTCACGACACCCAAAGCGAAGGCTTTAAGAATGGTGAGCCTGCACTGAAGGTGACTCGTCCTTACGTTGAGCGTGCATTTGAAACGATTGGTAAAAAGTTTGATGAACAAAGTCGTTTAGACCAACAAGCTTCTGTTTGTGCTCAGTGCCACGTGGAATACTACTTCACAGGGCCAACCAAAGGTGTGAAATTCCCTTGGGACCAAGGTACAACCGTTGGCGACATGGAACGTTACTATGATGCAATCAACTTTAAAGATTGGACGCATAAAGTATCGAAAGCACCCATGCTGAAAGCACAGCACCCAGGCTTTGAAACATGGCGCGAAGGCATCCACGGCAAGAACAAAGTCGTTTGTGCTGACTGTCATATGCCGAAAGTCACCAAAGAAGATGGCACTGTTTATACCGACCATAAAGTGGGTAACCCATTCGACCGCTTCGAAGACACGTGTGCAAACTGTCACACTCAATCGAAAGAAACCATGCGTAACATCGTTTCAAGCCGTAAAGCGCAAGTACTGAACATGAAGCTGACAGCAGAGAAACAAATCGTTGCTGCTCACTTTGAAGCAGGCGCAGCATGGGAAGCGGGTGCGACAGAGCAAGAGATGGAACCTATCCTACTCGATATCCGTCACGCTCAATGGCGCTGGGACTACGCTATCGCGTCTCACGGTATTCACATGCACGCACCTGAGATCGCTCTAGAAGTGCTAGGTACTGCCGTTGACCGCGCAGCCGATGCTCGTACTAAGATTGTTCGTCTACTGGCGAAGAAAGGCATCACCGATCCAATCGAGATTCCAGATATCTCGACAAAAGAAGCGGCTCAAAAAGCGCTTGGAATGGACATGGATAAGATGAACGCAGAGAAACAACACTTCTTAGACACGGTTGTTCCTAAATGGGAAGAGCAAGCTGAAAAGCGTGAAGCCAACTACGAATACTAGTTTCTTCAATTAGACCATTAAGTAAAAACCAGTCACACTATTGTTGTGTGGCTGGTTTTTTTAGGCTTTTGGGGAATACACATCAATATCGAACCCCCGTTCCACTCGCCAATTCAAGGGATAAACAATGAAAATCTTACTTTCGCTTTCGGCATTATGTATTGCACTACTCAGTTCAAGCGTTCACGCATCTGAGCGTGCTGAGACAGGGTGGGAATTAATAGAGAAAGGTGCATTAGTGGTTGATGTCAGAACACCTGCAGAGTTCGAACAAGGGCATCTAGACAACGCCATCAACTACCCTCTTTCTGAAGTGGCTACTCACTTTGCTAAGATAGATAAAGACCAACCCATCGTGTTGTACTGCCGCAGTGGCAATCGTTCAGGGCAAGCTTATCAATTCTTGCGTGCTCAAGGGTTTACTCAAATCCACAATGCTGGTGGCTTAATCGAGATGCAGGAAGACCAATAGTCTTAGAGATGAGAGCTTAAGTAAGGCCGCCTCTTTAGCAATTAGCCAAGCTTAACGGATCATCTGTTTGGCTTGGTTGATCGAATGGATAATAGAAACACGATCAATGCCCTTCTGATTGGAATCTAAGATTTGAGTCCACGCATCGATCGCTTGTTGATAGCGCATGCTGATGAAGTGATCGGTCGCAATCAGCATCAATGCCGTACGATCATTGGGATCAAGCTGCATTGAGTGCTCCAACAACGCATTAACATCATCACTCATCGCTTGAGAGCTAAGATAATAAAGTGCGGTTGCTTTGGCAGCATAGAGGCCAGAAGGTGCTTGAGGATCTAAGCGAATCGCATAATCGTAGCAAGTGAATGCCGCATCAAACTCCCCTTTCTGCATGTACACACCACCAAGCTTAAACCACAAGTCGGATTGATTCGGGTCTTGTTTGAGGCTTTGTTGAAGTTCATCTTCGAAATCTGTCGCCGTGTAATTATTGCTATCATCCAAAGGAAGTTGAGGTAACTCTTGTTTCAGTTGAGACCAGACCAGCACGCTCAAAGCCACTGCAGTAAGAGAAATCACCACATTGCCTTTTAGATGGCTGCCATTGTTGCTCGCGGCAATAACGACCGCGAGCAAAAACAGACTTATTAGTACCAACGCAACCAACAACCAGATATCCATTCCACATCCCTTTTATTTAGATCTACCTCTACTCTATCGTTTTCGTACTGCCTAGTTATTGATCAAAGTTTAGCGTTCGAGATTTAATGCTCAAACTTTTGCATAAAAGCGACGGGTTAAGGTTGGTATTCAGACCTAAGCCATAAGCCATAAGCCATAAGCCACATGAGAAGAGAAATGACAGGCAATAAAAAACCGAGCACTTAGGCTCGGTTTTTTCATTGGTAAGCTTAATTACTTAACGTAATCGAGATTACTCAGTGTCTTGCTCGCTATCACTTTCAGAGTCAGAAGCATCAGATGCTTGCTCTTCACTTGATTCAGAAACAACAGCCGTTTCAGCGTTCACTGCGTCAGCATTTGCTTCTTCAGTTTCTTCGCCTTCAACAATCTCAGCTTCTTCTACTTCGTCGATACGTTGTAGACCTACAACATTCTCGTCTTCAGCAGTACGAATCAGTGTTACACCTTGAGTGTTACGACCAACTTGGCTTACTTCCGCTACGCGAGTACGTACTAGTGTACCTGCGTCGGTGATCATCATCATTTCATCGCCTTCTTCAACCTGAACAGCGCCAACTACTGGGCCATTACGATCAGAGACTTTGATAGATACTACACCTTGCGTTGCACGGCCTTTCGTTGGGTATTCAGCCAACTCAGTACGCTTACCGTAACCGTTTTGAGTCACAGTTAGGATATCGCCTTCGTTTGAAGGAACAATCAGTGAAACCACTTGATCGTCTTCTGGAAGCTTCATACCACGAACACCAGAGGCAGTACGACCCATTGGACGTACTTTGTCCTCGTTAAAGCGAACAACTTTGCCCGACTTCGAGAACAGCATGATGTCGCTATTACCGTCAGTAATATCAACGCCAATCAGTGAATCATCGTCACGTAGGTTAACTGCGATTAGGCCGTTAGCACGTACGTTTGCGAATTGATCCAGTGATGTCTTCTTAACGGTACCGTCGCCTGTTGCCATGAAGATGAATTTCTCGTTAGAGAACTCAGAAACAGGCAGGATAGCCGTAATACGCTCACCCTCTTCTAGAGGAAGAATGTTAACGATAGGCTTACCACGAGCGGTGCGGCTTGCTTGAGGCAGTTGGTAAACTTTCAGGCGGTACGTTTTACCACGAGTAGAGAAACATAAGATGTTATCGTGAGTATTAGCAACAAGCAGACGCTCAATGTAATCCTCATCTTTCATCTTAGTTGCACTCTTACCTTTACCACCACGACGCTGAGCTTCGTAGTCGCTTAGGATTTGGTACTTAACGTAACCTGCGTTAGAAAGCGTTACTACCACGTCTTCTTGAGCGATTAGCTCTTCCATGTCGATGTCATGAACCGCTGCTGTGATTTCTGTACGACGTTCGTCGCCATAGATATCACGTACCGCTTCAAGTTCTTCACGGATAACTTCCATCAAACGCTCAGTGCTTGCAAGGATATGCATTAGCTCAGCGATCTCTTCTAGAAGTGCTTTGTATTCGTCTAGAATCTTCTCGTGCTCAAGGCCAGTTAGGCGGTGAAGACGAAGTTCTAGAATAGCTTGCGCTTGAGTTTCCGTTAGGAAGTATTGACCATCACGGATACCGTATTGGTCTTCAAGCCAATCTGGACGAGCTGCATCAGTACCAGCACGTTCAAGCATTGATGCAACGTTACCAAGATCCCAACCACGAGATACTAGACCAACTTTAGCTTCTGCTGGTGTTGGTGCGTTCTTGATCAGTTCAATGATTTCATCAATGTTTGCAAGCGCTAAAGATAGAGCTTCCAAGATATGTGCACGGTCGCGCGCTTTCTTCAATTCGAAGATAGTACGACGTGTCACAACTTCACGACGGTGATCAACAAAACACTTCAACATATCTTTAATGTTGAAAAGTTGTGGTTGGCCGTTGTTCAGAGCAACCATGTTGATGCCGAAAGTTGTTTGCAGTTGAGTTTGTGAGTAAAGGTTGTTTAGTACAACTTCACCGACAGCATCACGCTTACATTCAATAACAATACGCATACCATCTTTATCAGATTCGTCACGCAGTGCACTGATGCCTTCAACTTTCTTGTCTTTTACAAGTTCTGCAATCTTCTCGATCAGACGAGCTTTGTTCACTTGATACGGAATTTCAGTAACGATAATAGTTTCTTTACCGTTCTTTTCCATTTCAATGTTCGCGCGCGAGCGCATGTAAACTTTGCCACGGCCAGTCTTATATGCATCGACAATGCCCTTACGGCCACTGATTAATGCTGCTGTCGGGAAGTCTGGACCCGGGATGTAGTCCATTAGCTCATCAATAGTGATGTCTTCATTATTGATAAATGCTAAACAGCCATCAACAACTTCGCCAAGGTTATGTGGCGGGATGTTGGTAGCCATACCTACTGCGATACCAGAAGCACCGTTAACCAATAGGTTTGGTATTTTTGTTGGTAAAACTGCTGGTATTTGCTCGGTTCCATCATAGTTAGGAACGAAGTCAACCGTATCTTTATCAAGATCCGTTAATAGCTCACCAGCTATTTTTGACATACGAACTTCGGTATAACGCATTGCCGCAGCTGAATCGCCGTCAACCGAACCAAAGTTACCTTGGCCATCGACTAACATATAGCGTAGTGAAAACGGCTGAGCCATACGAACAATTGACTCGTATACCGCACTATCACCGTGTGGGTGATATTTACCGATTACATCGCCTACTACACGAGCAGACTTTTTATATGCTTTGTTCCAATCATTACCTAATACATTCATCGCGAACAAAACGCGGCGGTGTACTGGTTTTAGGCCATCACGCACATCTGGAAGGGCACGACCAACGATGACGGACATCGCGTAGTCTAGGTATGAACCTCTAAGCTCATCTTCAATATTTACGGGCGTGATCTCTTTCGCTAGATCGCTCATAGAGCCATTTTCCCTCTATAGTCAGATCGTATTTTTGAATACGTATAAGACCGAAAAATATAACACAAATTTACCTACGGAGGCATCACTTTCCCTCTCCTTTTACCATCTTGTGACCCTTGTAGCCAATCTATTGATGAGAAATTGCACCTCAGCGTCATATCTTGCTGAAACATGGTCACTTTACACTCAATAAACTAGCAAAATTGTAGATCTTCTGGTCAGCAGGAAAAGGCAAGTTATAATGCCTGCAATTTCATGGATGCATTATTTAACTTGGAAATGCCGATTATGACTAAATCACAAAACGTAGACCCAGCAGAAATCAAAAAATTCGAAGACATGGCGTCGCGCTGGTGGGATCTAGAAGGCGAGTTTAAGCCACTACATCAAATCAACCCACTGCGCCTAAATTACGTTCTAGAGAAAACCGAATGCCTATTTGGCAAGAAAGTTCTCGATGTTGGCTGCGGTGGCGGTATTTTGGCTGAGAGCATGGCCGTTGAAGGTGCGCTAGTCACAGGTTTAGATATGGGTAAAGAACCGCTAGAAGTCGCTCGTCTGCATGCATTAGAAACCGGCACCAAGCTTGATTACATTCAAAGCACCATTGAAGATCATGCTGAGCAAAACCCACAAACTTACGATGTGGTGACGTGCATGGAAATGTTGGAACACGTCCCTGATCCACAATCGGTTATCTCGGCTTGTTCAAAACTAGTGAAACCGGGCGGCCACGTATTCTTCTCGACATTGAACCGTAACTTTAAGTCTTACCTATTCGCTATAATAGGTGCAGAAAAGCTACTTAAGATTGTCCCAGAAGGTACTCACGACCACGAAAAGTTCATTCGCCCAGCGGAACTTATCAAGATGATAGACAACACTCCGCTGCAAGAATTGGGGATTACAGGACTGCACTACAACCCGTTAACGGACACTTACCGTTTGGGCACAAATGTCGATGTTAACTACATAGTCCACACGCAAAATCTCACCCGATAACTATTAATATCCCCAGCTTAAAATCTTTTAGAAAAAGACGATTGAAAAGAGTTGTAATTAACATAACTTTACGACTTTTTTCAGTCTAAATTTCGTGCGCTCGCTTCCATTTTGACCACCTAGATTTAATTTTAATCATCCAAAATCCATTGCCCATTTTGCTCAAAGATCAAGGGATTTTTTTTTATGTGTGCGCAAAAATAAAGCAACCTTAAAAGGCTATTTTTATACAATCAAGTCACATCGAACCTCGTCAGTTAGTGGTCACTTACAGTTTTTTTTCAATCCACCACTTATCCACAAGCACTCCCATTTCTTTACCTTGAAAAATATAAGCTGTAGCACTATCTTGTAACCCAACAAACAAATGACCCCTATATGTTGTGTTTGAACTACAATGTATGGGTAGACCAAGATCACAAAGCCGAAACGTAATTTACAAAAATTACACAGAAATACACAAAAACACGGCTTTGTTCAGTTTTGTTAGGGAAATTAAGCAGAATGAACCAACAACTTACTGTTACCAAACGTAACGGGCGCAAAGAAACAATCGATTTAGAGAAAATCCATCGAGTGATCACTTGGGCAGCTGAAGGCTTGCACAATGTTTCTGTATCACAAGTAGAATTGAAAGCTCACATTCAGTTTTACGATGGCATCACCACCACTGACATCCATGAGACAATCATCAAGTCAGCAGCGGATTTAATCTCTGAAGAGACTCCTGATTACCAATATCTAGCAGCACGTCTGTCAGTATTCCACCTACGTAAAAAAGCGTACGGCGAGTACGAGCCACCGGCTCTATATGACCACGTTGCAAAACTGGTTGATATGGGTAAATACGATAGCCACCTAATGGAAGACTACACGAAAGCTGAGTTTGACGAGCTTGACGCGTACATCGACCACAAGCGTGACTTAGACTTCTCTTATGCAGCGGTCAAGCAGCTTGAAGGTAAATACTTCGTGCAAAACCGTGTAACAAAAGAAATTTACGAGAGTGCTCAGTTCCTTTACATCCTAGTTGCTGCTTGTTTATTCGGTAAATACCCGAAATCAACTCGTCTGGATTACATCAAACGTTTTTACGACGCCTCATCTACGTTTAAGATTTCTCTACCTACACCAATTATGTCTGGTGTACGTACGCCTACTCGTCAATTCAGTTCTTGCGTACTGATCGAGTGTGGTGACAGCCTTGATTCTATCAACGCAACAGCAAGCTCTATTGTTCGTTACGTATCTCAACGTGCTGGTATTGGTATCAACGCAGGTCGTATCCGTGCGCTTGGTTCTGAAATTCGTGGTGGTGAAGCGTTCCACACTGGCTGTATCCCTTTCTACAAATACTTCCAAACAGCAGTAAAATGTTGCTCTCAAGGTGGTGTGCGTGGCGGTGCAGCAACCGTGTTCTATCCACTATGGCACGGTGAAGTTCAGTCTCTATTAGTACTGAAAAACAACCGTGGTGTTGAAGAGAACCGTGTTCGTCACATGGACTACGGCGTACAGCTTAATAAGCTTATGTACTCTCGTCTTGTTCAAGGTGGCAACATCAGCCTGTTCTCCCCTTCAGATGTACCTGGACTTTACGATGCGTTCTTCGAAAACCAAGAGCGTTTTGAAGAGCTGTACGTTAAGTACGAAAACGATCCTTCAGTGAAACGTGAAACTGTGAAAGCGGTTGAACTGTTCTCTCTACTAATGCAAGAGCGTGCTTCTACTGGTCGTATCTACATTCAGAACGTTGACCACTGTAATACACACAGCCCGTTTGATTCTGAAGTAGCTCCTGTTCGTCAATCGAACCTATGTCTAGAAATCGCGCTACCAACTAAGCCACTTTCTAACGTGGAAGATGACGAAGGTGAGATTGCACTGTGTACGCTTTCAGCGTTCAACCTTGGCGCAATCAATGAACTCGACGACTTAGCAGAGCTTTCTGAGTTGGTTGTTCGTGCACTTGATGCACTGCTTGATTACCAAGATTACCCGCTTCCAGCAGCATACAAATCGACAATGAATCGTCGTACTTTAGGTGTTGGTGTCATCAACTATGCATACTACCTGGCGAAGAATGGTGTTAAGTACTCTGACGGCAGCGCAAATGGCCTGACTCACCGTACTTTTGAAGCAATTCAATACCACTTACTAAAAGCGTCTGTTGAACTAGCGAAAGAACAAGGCCGTTGCCCATCTTTCCACGAGACCAACTACGCGAAAGGCCTACTGCCAATCGATACTTATAAAAAAGATATCGACTTAGTATGTGAAGAGCCTCTGCACTACGATTGGGACACGCTACGTGAAGAGATCATGGAGCACGGTCTGCGTAACTCTACGCTAACAGCGCTTATGCCTTCTGAGACTTCGTCTCAAATCTCGAACGCGACTAACGGTATCGAGCCACCACGTGGTTATGTATCAGTGAAAGCGTCGAAAGACGGTATCCTGAAGCAAGTTGTTCCTGATTTCTTAAATCTTAAAAACAACTACGAGCTACTTTGGAACATTGGCAATAACGACGGTTACCTACACTTAGTGGGTATCATGCAAAAATTCGTTGACCAAGCTATCTCTGCAAACACTAACTATGATCCAAGTGTTTACGACAGCGGTAAGGTTCCAATGAAGCAGCTGCTTAAAGACCTACTAACTGCATACAAGTATGGTGTTAAAACGCTTTACTACCATAACACGCGTGATGGTGCTAAAGACGACCAAGGCGATGCAGTTCAAGTGCCGGAAGAAGATTGTGAAGGCGGCGGTTGTAAGATCTAAACCGCAATAAACATTAAGACCCCAGAGAAGAGTTATCTTCTCTGGGTTTAAAGCATTAACAGGGTCCGTTTTATTGCGGGTCTTTAAAGGATTTGAGGCATTTATGGCTTACAGTACTTTTTCTCAACAAAAAAATGACCAACTAAAAGAACCAATGTTCTTGGGTCAGTCGGTAAACGTTGCACGTTACGACCAACAAAAATTTGAAATCTTCGAAAAGCTTATCGAGAAGCAGCTTTCTTTCTTCTGGCGCCCAGAAGAGGTCGACGTGTCTAGTGACCGTATCGACTACAACAAGCTTCCTGAGCATGAAAAGCACATCTTCATCTCTAACTTGAAGTACCAAACGCTTCTAGATTCTATCCAAGGCCGCAGCCCTAACGTTGCCCTACTTCCATTGGTATCACTACCAGAAGTTGAAACTTGGATTGAGACATGGTCATTCTCTGAAACGATTCACTCTCGTTCTTACACGCACATCATCCGTAACATCGTAAATGATCCAGGCGTAGTATTCGACGACATCGTTGAAAACGAAGAGATCCTGAAGCGTGCTAAAGACATCGCATTTTACTACGACGATTTGATCAAGCTGACGGCTGACTACCACCGCTACGGTGAAGGCAACCACAACATCAACGGCGAAGACGTTAAAATTTCACTTCACGACCTGAAGAAGAAGCTTTACGTATGTCTAATGTCTGTAAACGCACTGGAAGCGATTCGTTTCTACGTGAGTTTTGCATGTTCATTCGCATTCGCTGAACGTGAGCTAATGGAAGGTAACGCGAAGATCATCAAGCTAATCGCTCGTGATGAAGCACTTCACCTTACTGGTACACAGCACATGATCAACTTGCTGCGTAATGGCCAAGATGACTTCGAATTCATGCAGATCGCTGAAGAGTGTAAGCAAGAGTGTTTCGACCTATTCAAAGAAGCGGCTGAGCAAGAGAAAGAGTGGGCAGAATACCTATTCAAAGATGGCTCTATGATTGGTCTAAACAAAGATATTCTTTGCCAATACGTTGAGTACATTACCAACATCCGTATGCAAGCGGTTGGTCTAGGTACGGCTTACCCAGAAGCAACATCGAACCCAATTCCATGGATCAACGCTTGGTTGTCTTCAGATAACGTTCAAGTTGCTCCACAAGAAGCTGAAATCAGTTCTTACCTAGTTGGCCAAATCGACAACGAAGTAAAAGCTGACGACTTTGAAGGATTTGAGCTGTAATGCCAACAATCAAAATCAACAAGCTGACTTCTATTGAATCTAACCCTTCAAATACTCTATTGGAAACAATGGAACAAGCAGGGTTAGAGCCAGAATACAACTGCCGAGATGGCCACTGTGGCGCTTGCCGCTGTACGTTGGATTCAGGTGAAGTCGAGTACGTTGGTTTTGCTATGGCTTACACGCAAGGCGATGAAATTTTGCCTTGTATCTGTAAAGCAAAAACAGAACTATCGCTGAGTAACGTTATTCACAGAAATAAGCAAAAAAGTGCTTAATACTTGTACTTAGATCTTATACTTAGCTACTTAGCTACTTAGCTACTTAGCTACTTAGCGCGATTAGTACAATGTTGAATCGTTAACAGAAAAGCTTAAAAATTTAAGGGCCCGATAATCTTCATTATCAGGCCCTTTTTGTTTTTCATGTTGGCTCAATCAGACAACTCGCTTATTGCACCAACACGGCTTTGTTGATGTATATGATTTATTACATATATAGCTTTATAGCTTTATAGCTTTAACTTGGACTTTATAGCGTTAACTTGGTTTATAGTACCGCTTTAGGAATAAACATGTCTTTCAATCGCTTAACCGAAGAGTAAGTACCAAACATCGGTTTGTTGTCTAGATGCCTTCTCAGCATATCGGCGGCAACGGTCTTAATCACGTTGCGTTGGTCTTCGCGTGAGTACTGACGATAAAACTCAAGCACCTGTCCCCACTCTCCTGCTTCAGTAGACAATGCGACGCTAAATGTGTTGTCTTCTAACTTACCAGTAACCAAAGCCAGTTCTGTACCGCACTTCTCTCTTGTAGCGCCAGCCAGTGCAAAGGTTGCGGCTAATGGATCACTCTTTTCAAGTTGGCTCTCTTTTGGCTCAGCCATGACCCATGAATGACCAAAGCAGTCTTCAACCTGCTCATTCAATTGCAGCCACGCTGATAGGGCGCCTTTGGTCGACACTTCAGATACAGATAACGTCTTCTTTTTTTCCGCCATGATGTGTCCAATATGGTCAATCATTGGCTCATCAACGCTCACGACATTACTCTCTAGCAGCTTGTAAACCATTTGCAGAAGCTTAACGCGAATTTCTAAGTCTGCCTTAGGACCAAACAGTTTGACCTCAATAAAAGGCAGATAAGAGCGGTAGCCAAGTTCATAGCCTGCTGGAAGCTTAAGCTGGTCTAACACATCCGAGATACCCGACTCAGACAAACCAAACGTAAACAATCGACTGCATTCAGAGGCAACCACTTGAGGGTAGGTACGCGACAAGTCAGGAAGAATCTCAAACGTCACCATACGTTTGAATTCACTCGGTACACCAGGAGTAAAATAGAAAGTCGCATCGTTGATTTTCAGCTTGAAGCCGCAAGCCGTACCCACAGGATTATCAACAATCTCTGAACTCGCGGGCAATAAAGCTTGCTTAAGGTTACTGTCAGGCATCGGCATGCCACGTCCAGAGAACATCTCTTCCATACGAGTCAGCCACTCAGGGAACATGACAAGCTTTTGATCTGAGGCCGCAGCCGCAGCGGCCGCACTCATATCATCAGTTGTCGGCCCCAAACCACCATTGACGATAACCACATCATAGTTGAAGCTCAGCATCAGCAGTTCTTCAATCAGAGCGTTCATTTGGTCGCCCACAGTTGAACGCTTTGCCAAAGCAAAGCCGTGCTGATAAAACTCAGCAGACATCCAAGCTGCGTTTGTGTCGACAATGTCCCCATGAAGAACTTCTTCACCAGTGCTTAACATTGCGATTTTCGTCATATTTATATCCCTTGTGGCCATTAAAAGACACGGCATTATTTACAAACTAGTCTAAGGTTGAGTTTGAGTCATTCACCTTTTCACAAATATTACTAATGCTTAATCTAAGGTTTTCTTAGGAAAAGCAATAAATTATTAGTTCCCTAAACTCAGCATTTAATAGATAATTGTGACTCAGATCAATTATTAACTTCTCATGGAGACCCTTGTGGCCAAATCACCGTTACTAACGAAGGTTACTGCTGCATTTACAATGCTAATGTCAGTTAACTCGGTTGCAAGCCAATACGACTTCGACCAACCAATCAACCTTTCTTATTCGGATGAATGCGCTCAAGATTACTGTGTTAATGAAAGCTTGTACACCTATAAGCCTAGTAACAATTATGCGCTAAGCGAAACAAGCGACCAATATGATTTAACGATCGAAAAACAACCACTCTACCTTACCGTTAGCGATGGCAAAGATTGGGATTACCTCATGGGCCAAACTTATACCATTCTTGGTTTAAGTGTCGCAACCGTTGGCCTCATGACGCTTTTACCTGAAAGCATCACTAAGTGGGATGATGACCAGCGTGATATCAGTGCACTAGGTAAAAAATGGAAAGATAACGTTTCTGAAGGCCCAGTATGGGACCGTGATGAACACTTCCTAAACTACGTAATGCATCCGTATTTCGGTGGTGTTTACTACACCGCAGCTCGACATGCTGGTTATGACGAGTTTGAGTCTTTCTTATACTCTTGGACAATGTCGACATTTTTCTGGGAATACGGCGTAGAAGCGTTTGCTGAAGTACCGTCATGGCAAGATATATTTATTACACCATTCTTTGGGGCTGTTGTCGGTGAAATGATGCTAGAAGCAGAGCAAGACATTGTTGCTTCAGGTGGCGAAGTGATGGGCTCTCAAACCATGGGTGATGTTTCATTATTCTTCCTCAACCCTGTTGGCCATATCCACTACTGGGTAAGTGATGCATGGGGTGGTGACGCAGAAGTTAATCTGAATACTAACCCTTGGTGGGATAACAAAGACGCAGCCCGATTCGCTTACGATGCAGGGGCAACATACGACTCTCAGTTTGTTGGTATGAACTTTAAAGTAACGTTTTAAATCGACTTCCAGTCTCTGAACTCTATGTTACTGCATTTCAAATAAATGCGACAACTCTTCTAAAAGCGGCTCTCTAGCCGCTTTTTTTGTGCCCTACTCTTCATTCTCTTTTTTTGCATCACAGCTTAGTTTCAAAAATTGACACAGGTCAAACATTGTTCGATGTAACCTTCTACACTGAAATTAAAGAACTTTATCGCGTGATATCAATCATTTAATTAGCAACGAACAATTGAGACTTTGGGGGCTGATATGAACAGTACATTTATCGTAAACTTTATCGGACAAGCATCACCAGCAACAATCAAGCAACTTGCTGCGGTTACTCACGAAAACGACGGGAAATGGCTCATCAGTAAAGTTAACTTTATTGAAGATCAAGTTGCAGGCGTATTAAAGATTCAACTTCCTGCCATCAACGAATCAATTGTTAAGGATGCTTTCAGTGCCAATGCTGACTTGATCGTGCAGTTTGTTGATTCAGACCACACTCACAACGCACAAGACACAATACATCACTTACGACTCGACTCTAACGACAGAGCGGGTATCGTCAACGAAGTGACACATGTACTAGACAGACAAGGGATCAGCATTCTTGATATGGATTGCCACCGAGTCTTCATCGCTGGCGGCGGTGGTGTTAGCTCAAGCTTATTTACTTCCAAGATTGCCGTTAAGCTACCAATCGAAGTTTTGATTGATGACGTAGTGAATGAATTAGAAACGCTCAGTGAAGATACTCGAGTGATGATTGAAAGCTAACAAGCTAGCCTCCTGATGATAAATTCATCATTGGGGGGCTCCCCTCCAGACAGCCCCCTCCTCTTACATAACCTACAAAAAACCATATGGAAACATTCGAAATGCATAACTTAACCATATGAATTCAGGCATTCGTATAATATTTTTGTTACCATAGATTATCTTATACAATTTAATGATTTAGGTTCAAACATGGAAAGAAACACGTCGAGTTGGCAGCTCAATACCATCTCAGTAATCCTTCTCATAACACTATTCAGTGGCTGTAAAAGCGGTCATGAGAATAATGGTAAAACAACGTCTACTTCGTCATCATCACAAATTAACGTTAGCATCCCGAAAAGTGTTTCATTTTCTGAACCACAATCAGGGTCGAAGACAGAGTCAATTACAGTTTCTTTTTCCAAAGCCTTAAGCCAAGAGCTCACTCTAACTATCGTCACCAGCGATATCACAACACGCTCTACTGGTATGTTTAAAAGCTACGATGCTATCTCTAGCCAAAACGTCAAGGTTTCGGCGGGTGCAACTAGTGCAGCTCTTCCTTTGAATCTTACCCATAATAATCTTTACGAAGGGAACAAGACCTTTCACTACACCATTAGTGTGGATAACAGTGCAAATTACACTCTGACCAACAAGCAAACCGAAGTAACCATTAATGATAGTGACGCTCAGCCAACTGTCCGGTTTAGCAAAGACTTAAGTACCGTTGTAGAGGGCGATAGCGTTATTCAAAAAGTGGAACTAAGCCACTACACTTCTAAAGATGTTACGCTGACACTCGCTCAAACGGGCATCGCCACCGCTAAAGACTTCAGTGTTGATATCGCTGGTTCAAGTATCAAGATACCCGCAGAAACACTATCAACAAACATCAAATTTTCTGCGATTACCGACAGTTTCAATGAAGGCGGAGAATCCGTCATCTATACCATAGCTAGTGCAGGAAACGCGGCTATCGATGCTAAGAACAATTCTCTTTCGTTCTATATTCCCGGCCAAAAAAGCTTCAACGATACGGGTTATGTGACCTATTTCGATGGTACAGACTACGACAGTGTCACTCCACCAGCCTCGCACCCTAATCAAGATGCCGATTTTGGTTTAGATAAAACAGATGGAATTGAACACGCTGATGGGGAATATGGCTTCCGCTACACCAAGATCGATGCGAATTCTAACCCTGTCAGCTCATCAGCGTCGAGTTGGCGTTGTGTAAAAGATGGACGCACTGGGCTATACATCGAGAATAAACAAGCAGCTAAAGCACTGCCTTCGACAGGTGTCATCGAAGATTGGGTGAAAAAACACAAGCTAGATGCGAACGCAAACCCTTACCCTTGGGTAGATGAATCAAGCTCTTGGCGAAGTGCTTCATACACCTACACTTGGTATGACTCCGATGCGACCACCAATGGCGGTTATGCCGGTGCGCCTAACGACCTACTCTATAACGAAGGACCAATATCTTCTAAATGCGCTTACCCTGATGACAAGTCAGGTAACCGCTATTGCAATACCAGTAGCTATATTAATGCCCTAAACAGTTATGCCATCTGTGGTATTACCGATTGGCGTCTGCCTTCTCCTGCTGAGGCACGCTCATTTATAAGCTTTAATGTGGGTAACAAGCCATCAACTAGCGTGAACTTCTTCCCTCACTTAGGGAGCAAGATTTTTACAAAAACAAGCTCAGTAAAACAAAATGGTAGCGTGCGATGCGTTGATACAGCTACAGGAGAGCTCAAGCTTTGTAACAAAAACATTTTTGGCTCAGCAGGTATTGTCGCTGTGAGCGGAGGTTTAGATTAATGAAATTCCATATATGCTTAGGAGCACTGACCGCCTTACTATGCGGTAACGTATTCGCACAAACATGTGTAACGACGCAGCCAGCATCGATCAAAGACGGGCAGTTTATTGACCGTAAAGATGGTACATTACTGGACGTTACCACCAATTTACTTTGGTCTAAATGTAACGTAGGTGAAAGCTACAATTCGGCACAAGATAAATGTGAAGGAACAGCGCTGAAATACAAAAGCTGGCAAGATGCACTCAATGCAACTAAAGATACAAGCCTAACTACCATTGCGAGTCAAACGGGCTTTCGCTTGCCAAATATCAAAGAGCTGAGTTCAATCGTAGAGTATCGCTGTACTAAACCTGCAATTAACCTGACCTATTTCCCAACAACAACCAATGAACCTTACTGGACGAACACGCCAGACGCACACAAAATTAATAGTGCCTATGATGGTTTGATCATTGATTTCGAAGACGCTCTGGAAACGATTACCGTTCCAAGTAACTTTCCTTCCCCTCTTATTAGATTAGTTAAACCATTTAACTAGTTTTGTTCGAAACTGGAAATAAAAAAGAGCAGCTCAATCGCTGCTCTTTTTATTTATATGAAGATACAATTCAGTTACTTAACCGACCATTGTGATAATGATCGTTTGAAGTCTTCATAGCCAAATTCATTTAGCTTCTGAACTTCGCCATTGCTGCGATCGCAATAGATCGATGGCATTTTTAGGCCATTGAACCAGTTCAGTTTCACCATGGTGTAACCTGCACTGTCTAGCAGGTGCAGCTTTTGACCAATCTTAAGTGGCTCGTCAAAGCTAGCTTCGCAGAACTGATCGCCAGCAAGACATGAGCATGAACCAATCACATAGCCATGGCTACCATTTTCAGAGGCTTCTAATACCGATGCTGGCTCATTGTAGATAAGCGTATCAAGGCGGTGAGCTTCGGTTGCTGAATCGACAATCGCTGTTTTCTTCACGTTCTCTACGATATCAACCACAGTCACAACCAAATCAGTTGTTTTAGTGATAATAGCTTCACCCGGTTCAAGGTACATCTGCACGCCGTGCTTTTCAGAGAAAGCTTTTAGCGCAAGACCAAGCTTTTCAATGTCATAGCCCGGCCATGTGAAGAACACACCACCGCCCATGCTCACCCAATCTAGCTTATCTAGGTGTTCACCAAATTGTTCTGAAATTGAATCAAGCAAACCAATAAATGCATCAACGTCTTTGTTCTCGCAGTTCATGTGGAACATCACACCATTAATCTCATCAAAGATTTCAGGTTTGATGTGGTCAGCTTGCACGCCCAAACGCGAGAATTGACGCGCAGGGTTTGCCAAGTCTTGTCCTGCATAGCTCACACCTGGATTTAAACGTAAACCCAATGAAGCTCTATCTTCAACAATATGACGGTAAGCAGCAAGTTGACTTTGAGAGTTGAAGATCATCTTGTCGCAGATATCCGCAACTTCTCTCACGTCATCTTCGCTGTAACCCACACTGTAAGCGTGCGTTTCACCACCAAAGGTTTCGTGGCCAAGCTTGACTTCGTATGGGCCAGAGCTTGTCGTGCCATCGAGGTAAGGTTTGATGATGTCAAACACACCCCATGTCGAAAAACACTTCAGTGCCAATACCAATTTCACACCTGAAATCTCTTTCAGTTGCTTGGCTTTCTCTAGATTCGCAATCAACTTGTCTTCGTTGATCATGAAATATGGGGTTTTTAGTTCTTCTTTCTTAAACGTCATTTTTGTAAACACTCAAGCAGCATCTATAGATGGAAAGGTAAATTAACAATTTTGGTGTGATTTATTTTGATTTTGTCCTGTCCGAGCGCAGTGAGTTACAAAATCAAAATAAATGATACCAAAGCTTCAAGGCTATCATCATCGAAAAGGGAACAATCCATGTCCCCTTTAATTAGCAATCAAAACAAGAAATCAGTTCTTATTTTTTCAGCTCTTGAATCACAGGAAGACCTTGGCCTGCATCAAGTTCTTGAACATGCCAATCTAGACCGATTTCAGGCATCGTTGCTAGGAACGGGTCTGGGTTTAGCTGTTCCATGTTAAACACGCCTTTATCAGCCCATTCGCCACGGAAGAACTGAAGTGCAGCAGTAATCGCAGGAACACCCGTAGTGTAAGAGATTGCTTGGTGCTCTACGTCTTCGTAAGCCACTTCGTGGTCTGCGTTATTGTAGATGAATACGCTGCGCTCTTTGCCGTCTTTCTTACCTTGGACCCAAGTACCGATACACGTTAAACCTGTGTAACCCGGAGCTAGAGATGTTGGGTCTGGTAGTAGTGCTTTAAGAACATGCAGAGGCTGAACCACAGTACCGTCATGTAGCGTTAGTGGATCAGGGCTAAGAAGACCGATATCACGCATGCAGTTGAAGTAGTTCAGGTATGCATCACCAAAGCCCATCCAGAATTCGATACGCTTAGCTGGGATGAACTCTTTCATTGAACGAACTTCATCGTGCGCCATTGAGTAAACTTTGTGAGAACCACAGTTCGGGAATTCAAACTCAAGCATACGAGAGTGACAAGGTACTTGCTTCCACTCTTCATTTTCCCAGTAGAAAGAGTCGCCTTGGATCTCAAGCATGTTGGTTTCTGGGTCAAAATTTGTCGCAAACTTCTTACCGTGGTCGCCAGCATTCACGTCCATTACGTCAATTGAGTCAATCTCATCGAACAGGTGCTTAACCGCGTACGCTGCAAAGATTGATACCACACCTGGATCGAAACCCGCGCCAAGAATACCTGTGATGCCCGCTTCAGCGAACTTCTCACGGTAGCCCCACTGCCAATCATAAGCTTGTGGTACTTGTTGGCCTTCAGAACATAGATCAACCGCAACCGATGTATCTAAGTAAGATACTTTCGATTGGTAACACGCTTCCATGATCGCCATGTTTACCCAAGGAGGACCAGCGTTGATCACTAGATCAGGCTTAACTTCTTTAATCAAAGCAACAAGTGCATCAACATCGTCAGCGTCTACTGAACGTGCTTCTAGTTTCTTAGTTGAATCTTTAAGGTTGTTTTTACCCTTGATAGATTCGATGATTTTTTCACACTTCGCGATTGTGCGAGAAGCGATTGTGATATCACCCAGTACTTCGTTATTTTGTGCTGCTTTGTGTGCAACAACCCAACCAACGCCGCCTGCACCAATTTGTAGAATAGCCATAGTTTTAATTACCCTTGTTGTTCTGCTAGCTCAATGGCTAGAGTTTGAATTTTGTTAATTAAAGATTTGAAATCTGATGTCGTTAAGCACGGATTCAAGATAGTGAATTTAAGTGCGCTCTTACCATCCACGACAGTTTCACCCAATACCGCAACGCCACGAGTCAGCGCTTCCAGTCTTAGCGTTTGATTCAGTTTGTCTAAATCTAGCTCACCGTTTGCTGACGGCTTAGATCGGAACAGCACTGTTGATAGTGAAGGCTCCGCGAGTAGCTCTAAGTCCGCTTGGTTTTGAATCAGGTCTGCCACTTCTAGCGCTTGCTCAAGAAGGTGGTCGTACATATTGCCCAGTTGCTTTGGACCGACACTTTGCATCGTCATGAAGACTTTCAACGCATCGAAACGCTTGGTGGTCGCGATAGACTTATCGACTAAGTTCGGTAGCTCATCGTGTTCGCGATTCAAATAGTCTGCGTGATGCAGTAGGTACTTAAAGTTCGCTTTGTCTTTCAGCAGCACAGCGCCACAGCTGATGGTTTGGAAGAACAACTTGTGGAAGTCGACACTCACTGAGTCCGCTTTTTCGATACCTTTCAGACGAGCTTTGTGGCTACTTAAGATAAGCGCGCCACCGTAAGCACTGTCAACATGGAACCAAAGGCCTTGTTGGTTGGCGATGTCAGCAATCGCGTCAAGATCATCAATAGCACCGTGATCGGTTGTGCCCGCCGTACCGACAACAGCAAAAGGAATCAACCCTTGAGCTTTAAGTGTTTTCACTTCTGCGTCTAGCAAGTCAGGCTTGATAGTGCCGTTTGCATTGGTGTCAACACAGCATACTGCCGCTTCACCTAGCCCTAATAGAGAGGCTGACTTTTGAACCGTGAAGTGCGATTTCTTTGAACATAAGATACGCAGCTTGCTCGCGTATTCTGGTAAGCCAAGCTTTTGGATAGAATGACCATTGTGCTTATCTGCAACCCAGTCTCTCGCAAGCAATAAACCCATTAAGTTACTTTGCGTACCGCCGCTCGTGAAAACACCATCAGCTTGTGCGCCAAGTTGGTATTTGTCGCACATCCAATCCACCACACGCTGCTCAACATAAGTCGCAGCAGATGCTTGGTCCCATGAATCCATTGATTGATTCAACGCCGCGATAATCGATTCCGCAGCTACTGAAGCCATAAGAGGAGGAGTGTGAAGGTGTGCAATGCAGTCTGGATGTTGCACGAAGATGGAGTTTGCAGCGACAAGGTCTGCCGTGCTATCTACAACATCAACCAAAGCGTGTTGATTGTTATCGAGATCAACAGCATTGATAGCTGCTTCTAACACTTTTGGGTCTAAACCAGAATAAGGGGTTTCAACCTGTTCAAAAACGGCTTTCATTGCTTGAGTGGTTTGGTTCATCACACTAGCAAATTCGTCGCTACCGCCTAAACCTGTCTGGATGAAATGCTTGTTCCATTCTTGGTTAGTTTGTTCGCTTGAAGCTGGGTCTTGTTGTAAACCACCACCCGCTGCGATGATCGCTTCTTCCATGACGCGCAGTGCAAAGTCGATCTGCTCAAAAGAGATAATCATTGGCGGAAGGAAACGAATTACGGAACCATCGCGACCACCCTTTTCAACCATCAAGCCGCGCTCTAATGCTGCTCGTTGAATCGCTAAGGTTAGTTCGCCGTCGGATTGTGGTTCGCCAAACTTGTTAAGATCACCATTTGGTTGCTTGATCTCAGCGCCAAGCATCAAGCCTTTACCGCGAACTTCAGCAATACAGCCAACGCGTGATTGAATCTTCTCAAGCCCGTGACGTAAGTATTGACCTGCGATGTTTGCGTGCTCAACCAAGCCATCACGCTCGATGATTTCCAGTGCCTTAGCGCCAGACACCATTGCTAATTGGTTACCACGGAATGTACCGGTGTGCTCACCCGCTTTCCATGTATCAATGCTCTTATCGAACACAAGCAGCGACATAGGCAGTCCGCCACCAATCGCTTTAGACAAGCATAAGATATCAGGATTAACGCCTGACTCTTCAAATGCAAATCGATGACCCGTTTTACCCACACCACACTGAATTTCATCAAAAATCAGTAGGATGCCATGCTCATCACAGATGCGACGTAAACCTTGTAGCCAAGACGCCGGAGCTGGAATCACACCGCCCTCACCTTGTACAGGCTCGACGATCATCGCGGCAGGTTTCATGATGCCAGATTCGTCGTCATTCAACATACGCTCGATGTAACGAATGCTCGCGTTAGCACCCGCTTCACCACCAATGCCAAACGGGCAACGAAGGTTGTACGGGAAAGGCATGAAATGCACGTCAGACATTAAGCCACTACGACGTTCTTTAGTGCCAAGGTTACCCATCATGCCCATGGTGCCGTTAGTCATGCCGTGGTAAGCACCACGAAAAGCAAACATGGTGTTGCGACCTGTAGTTTGCTTGGCTAGCTTGATCGCGGCTTCCACAGCATCAGCTCCAGACGGGCCACAGAATTGAAGAACCGAGTTCGTTGAAAAGTCTTGAGGGAGAAAAGCTTTTACTCGCTTGATAAACGTCTCTTTTGCTTGAGTCGTAATATCAAGTGTCTGATATGGCAAACCAGAATCGAGTTGGTCTTTAAGTGCTTGGTTAATCTCAGGGTGGTTGTAGCCCAAAGAAAGTGTACCTGCACCAGCTAAGCAATCGAGAAAGAGTTGGCCACGAGTATCTTCAACTAAAACACCACATGCTCGTTTAATAGCAATTGGTAGGCGTCTTGGGTAAGAGCGAACATCCGACTCATGCTGTTCTTGCTCTAGCAAAATAGCGTCAGGCGTTAGGTCGTAAGTTCCCTCTACGATAGGAACCATAGTTGAAAATGAATTTGCGATAGTATTAATATCGACTTCAAAGGCGGTAGTCATAAAAGTCCCCTTGAATGTGTTCATACTCACCTCCATAACACGCAAATACCCACCAGCTCTCTTTAAATTTGGAGAGAGTTCATAGTGAAACACGCGTATTGTCTAGAAATGAGATATAGCTGTACGCTCGCATAAGTCAAATGACGAATACGAAATTAGGCCGTCTTAGGACAGCAGAAACTAGTTAGCGTGAGCTCAAGGTTCAGTAATGCTACTGTTTTGAAGAATTGGACATTTGTGCAGTATCGGACAGCTATGAAGAACTGGCCCTTTTGGAAATGCAGAGCTGATTAGCAATGTTGTTATTAGTGTGTTCAATGTTGGGTTTCCCATTAGCATGGCGAATTGCGCCATAAGTATCCCGTCTATCAGCTAAAGGCTAGCTGATACCTACCCTACGTAATGTCCCAATCAGCAAGAATGGTCACTACGCGTATCCCCCAGAAGCAATCGTTGCTCTTCTTGAACATTGTTCATTCCGAGATTGCGCGGGAAAATAACATAAAGTGAAATGAACGATCAATAGTTTTTAATAATCGCTTGATAAATAGGAGCGGTAACTGACAAATTGCTGAAAATATCGTCAAGTTAATCTTTAGGTAAGGAGATCCCCGGTTCATTCGTTCCTCACGCCCGAGGATGACGACGCGGGTATACAAACGTTGCTAGTGAGGCTTTGAGATCTCAGCACCCTTTCGTCATTCCCTAGTACGAGGAACGAGTTCATAGGGAACCTCGCTTTTAAAACGAAGTTAAAGGTATGAGAATTTGAATATTTTATCGACCGTCTAACCACGGGAGTCAAACAGGAAAAATGTGGGGTAATAAAATGTTGAACGGCAGAAACCAAAAAGCCCGAACATTTCTGTTCGGGCTTTTTAATTTGGAGCGATACATCGGGTTCGAACCGATGACCTCAACCTTGGCAAGGTTGCGCTCTACCAACTGAGCTAGTATCGCATTTGCTACACCCGTTAAGACGTAGACTTTAATAGATGGTGCCCCGGGCCGGACTTGAACCGGCACAGCGCGAACGCCGAGGGATT